>NZ_JAUBTL010000048.1:0-59761 GCF_036702475.1 Microcoleus sp. D2_18a_B4 | reverse complement strand
TGGCGATCTCCGATTTCCCGTTTAATCTCTAAAGACTGTTCGTGAAATGCGATCGCCCTGTGGAATTGCCCTAGGGAACGGTAAGCAATACCCAAATTGCCGAGGGAATTAGCTTCTCCTTGGCGATCTCCGATTTCCCGTTTAATCTCTAAAGACTGTTCGTGAAATGCGATCGCCCTGTGGAATTGCCCTAGGGATTGGTAAGCAAGGCCCAAACTGCCGAGGGAATTAGCTTCTCCTTGGCGATCTCCGATTTCCCGATAGATAGTTAATGCCTGTTTCCAATACTGCAAAGCTTCTCGAACTTGACTTATTTTATGCTGCTGTATTCCTTGTTCTAACAGTCTGTCTGCTTCCGCTTTTCGGGTGACTGCCACTGAGGTATTGTCATTCATCCCAAGCAGTATCCCGGCACAATCCATCAACCAATTAGCATTATTTAGTTCGCCAAATTCTCTAAGACGCTCGGCCTCTTCTAGCATTACCGCCACCAAGCCATTATCCAGCAATTCCGGGTGAGTCTCTAATATCTCCGCTTCTTCGCCGCTGGGACAGGTTAGCAGTTGATTTATCAGGTTGAGATAGGCTTGTTCGCGTTCTGAACTCATGGCGATTTAGGATTTTGGATTGTGCGATCCATTAATTTATGATCGGTTAAACACATCTGTTAGGGGCCCCGTTTTTTGTAAGGGTTCTCGCATTTGGGCGACAATATGTGCAACACCACCGGGATTTATCCTTTATTCGTCGGCCGGATGGTTTGTCCGGGAGGTCGTTTGTTTGTCCAGGGGGCCGTTTGTTTGTCCGCGAGTCCGCCAGGGGTTGAAACCCCTGTCTCATAGCTAAAGTCGGTTGAAACCGACTGAAGAATGGTGAAAAATACTCGATTATGGTGAAAAATACTTGATTGTTTATTTAATTTGCTTTTGAGTCCTCTTTTAGAGGACTTTCGCTATGAGACGGGGGTTTCAACCCCCGGCGGACTTGTGGGGTAGCGTCGGGGATTTTGGTAGCCCGAAGGTGCGATCGACCTTTTGGTAAAATTTGGGTTAGGGGCGATCGACCTTAAATTTGATAAAATTAGATATCTGGAAAACATCTGAACGATCGCTAAATGCACGTTATCAGTCGCAAAAAATTAAGAGACTACTGCCAAAGTCATGCTGATTCCTGCGAGGCTCTCGATGATTGGTACAAAATTGCTAGTCAAGCCAACTGGACTAAACTTATTGAAGTTCAAACTATTTATCCTCAAGCTGAAGCAGTTGGAAATTTTACAATTTTTAACATCAAAGGAAATAAATATCGCTTAATCGTAAGTCTTAACTATCAAAAGCAAATTGTTTATATTAAGTACATTTTGACTCATGCAGAATATGACAAAGACAACTGGAAAAATGACCCTTACTTTTGACTCGGACAAATACAGCAGCTTGCTATCTCAATATCAACCGCGCATCATCAAAAATGAAGATGAAAACGAGATATTCTTAGAAATCGTTGAAAGCTTGCTCTCTCGGGAAAATCTAACTCCCGAAGAAGATACTCTGCTAGAACTCTTAGTCAAACTAATTGAGGATTTTGAAGAAAATCACTATCAACTAAATGCTTCAACTCCCCAGTCAAGACTTATTCATTTGATGGAAGCTAGGAGTTTAGAGCCAGCAGATTTAATAGAAATTATTGGTACAATTGAGATGGTAACTCAACTCATTAACGGTCAGCTAGAAATTACTAAAAAACAAGCTGAAGCTTTGGGAAAGTTTTTTCACGTCAATCCAGGTTTGTTTCTGTTTAAATAGCCGATCGTGTATCGAGGGAGATTTCCGAATGCTGGTGCACGCGAGATACCCGACTTCTCCCCCAAGTCTGGTATCTAACAACGATCGCGATTATTCGTCTTTCGCCCGAAACACCTTTTCTACCGACTTCACCAAAAGTTCTCGCGGCATCAATCGAGGCATATTGGCGATGATTTGATTGGGAATTCCCCCTGTCACAACATTAGACTCATTTTTGTCTAAAGCTTTCAAAGCATCTCGCACTACTTCCGCTGCAGGAACGAGTTTTTGCCCGCTGCTGGATGCCATAGCTTTCGGGAATTCAGCTACTGCGAAAAAGTCCGATTCTGTCGGCCCTGGACAAAGGCACAAAACGCCAATTCCTAAATCTTTGTTTTCCGCCCAAAGCGCCTCACTGAAACTTAAAACAAAAGCTTTAGTCGCTGCATACATTGACAAGTACGGCATCGGTTGAAAAGCTGCGATGGAGGCAACATTGATAATACTTCCTGATTTTCGCTGCCGCATTCCCTGCAAAAATAAGTGCGACAGTTCAACTAATGCTACAATATTTAGTTGCACCATTGTTAGTTGTTTCGCAAGCGGGCGATCGGCAAAAGCACCGTAATCGCCAAAACCCGCATTATTCACCAACAAATCAACCGTCCAACCTTTTTTAACAACCGCGTCAAATACAGCATTTGTGGCTCCTGGTGCGGTCAAATCTTGAACGATAATTTCGACCAAAATATTGAATTCCTGTTGCAGTTGAGCAGCTAGCTGTTGCAATTTGTCTTCGGAACGAGCTACCAAGATTAGATTGTGCTGGCGTTTGGCTAATTCGGCGGCAAAGGCTGCACCAATTCCGCCAGAAGCACCGGTGATTAAAGCAGTGGGCATGAATTTAATTCTGATTATTTGATATAAACTTTATATATTTTAACAATTATTTTGACTGGAACCTGTAAAATAATTAAAAGGGAATAGGTGAGTTTTATGGCGCGTCTTACCGATCGAGCTTTTGAAATTTTGCGGGCCGAAGTTGACAAGTGCGCGGCGGCTGATAGTCTAGCCGGTGATGTCTACCGACGGATGGTAATCAAGCGGTTGGAGAAGTTACGATCGCAAAACGGCACTTTTGCGTCAATAGAAGAAATCCGCGATACCTTCAAAGACCAATTTCCCAACTTCAGCGAACAAGCTCTCAAAGCTGCCGTCAAAGCCAACCGCCCGCCCGGATTGTTCGGTAAAATCATCTTTGCTGGGAGTTTGCTGGGAAGTGCTGCGGGGATAATTTGGCTCATTAACCTACCTTTTCCCATGATTCGCTGGCCCGTCGCCAAAACAATGCCGATATTGTTGCTGCCGAGTTTTATGAGTATGGATCACAATTACCGGCAGGCGATCGCCCTTGTGGAACAATCCGATCAACTCGTGAATAAAGCCACGGCTGTCGCTGATTTTGACTTGGGCGAAATTAAAGCAAAACAAGCGCAAAAACACCTCGACGCCTTGCCCGTGTGGTTCCTCGGCTATTACCCAAAGAGGTACTGCTCTTTTTTTAGCTGCAGTTGGCAGTTTACACTCGATGAATTTCAAGCCGCCCGCAAAAATGTCGGGCGGATGGAGGCTCAGATTTTCCAGCAAAAAAATGCTTTTACTCAGTTAAATCAAGTCGAACAAACTCTCAACGCGGCGAAACAGCAGTATCAGCAAGCCAAAACCGCTGCGGATAGACAAAAAGCAACGGTAAATTGGCAAAGTGCGATCGACCAACTCAATCAAATTCCCGCCGAAACCCTCGCGGGAGAAACGGCTAAGAAAACACTCAAAGCAGCAGAAAGAGACTTTCAAGCAATGGGCGGTGTAGCCACCGGTTCTGTGCAGGCTGACAACTTAATTGAAGCTGCCAAAGAATTTGCTCTCTCCGCCGCCGTCGCCGCCAAAAAACCACCGCATCCCGCCGCACAGTGGGAGCAAATAGCACAATTGTGGCAAGAAGCTATTAACAGACTGAAATTGATTTCTGTCGATAACCCTGGGTATCTCGACGCTCAAACCAAACTCGCTCAATATCAAAAAGATTTAGGAATTACCCAGATTAGACTGGAAGCAGAAAAAGATTCTGCAAAAGCCTTGCAAGAAGCTAAAAGCTTGTTGGCAAACTTGCAAAATAATGTGAATTCTCAAAATCCCGGTTACTCCCTTAGCCAGTTGCAACAAATTATCAATCAATTAGAATCCGTGAAACCCGGGACAACAGTTTATCCCGAATCCCAAAAATGGCTGCAATCTGCTCGCAAGAAACAGCAAGAATGGCAAAAAAATTAGCTGTTGACAGTTGACTGTTGACTGTTGACAGTTGACAGTTAACTGTTGACTGTTGACTGTTGACTGTTGACTAATGACTGTTGACTAATGACTAATGACTAATGACTAATGACTAATGACTAATGACTAATGACTACTGCCAACTGCCAACTGCCAACAACCAACTGCCAACTGCCAACTGCCAACTGACAAATTACCAAGTCGGGTCAACATACAGATTAATTGTCACTTGCTTTTTCCCGTAAGGGATGCCGGAAATACAAGCACAAATCGTATCTCCGCCATCAATTTCTACTTCGCAAGCGTGACAAGAACCCATGAGACAGCCAGTAGGAATAGAAACCCCTGCACGTTTAGCTACATCTAGCAAAAGCTCTCCTGGTTCAGCTTCAACTGTCACGTTATCAGGTAAAAAACAAACTTTTGTCATTGAATTTGAACCTCCACTCTAACAAACAATAGTTAATAGTCAACTGTCAACTGTCAACTGTCAACTGTCAACTGTCAACTGTCAACTGTCAACTGTCAACAGTTAACTAATTAACCTAAAATATGCTTTATATCTAAATGCTTTTCCACTGTATCTGCTAGAGAGTCTAACAGAGTTTCTCGGTGTTCTCGGTAATTAGGAATACCTGTAGGCAATGCGCGGAGTCCCCGCTGCTGCCGCAAGTGATTTAACCAAGCTCGCCGCCAAGCTCCGTTATCAAAGATGCCGTGCAGGTATGTACCCCAAATTGATTGAGAAGTATTGACAATGCCTAAACTAGCATCGTCAAATAGCGGTTGAGTCAAATCTGACTCTAGGATTTGCGTTTTTCCTTGATGAATTTCGTAACCGGAAACTGGCAAACCCGGTTGAGGATAGTTAGATGTTACGATTCGTTGGCGGGCAATTTTGTTCGGTGCCATCGCAGTTTTCAAAGGCAGCAATCCCAATCCTGGAAATTCTCCCTTTTCTCCCTCAACCCCTTCTTTATCCGTGATACTTTGTCCCAGCATCTGAAAGCCGCCGCAAACTCCCATGACTGTACCGCCAGCTACTAAATAATTTTGAATAGCTTTTGCCATACCTGTTTGGCGCAGCACCTGCAAATCGGAAATTGTAGTTTTAGATCCTGGTAAAATCACGGCGTCTGGATGGCCTAAATGGTCTTTTGGGCTGACATATTTGACTGTGACGGTAGTTTCCGACTCCAGGGGGTCAAAGTCGGTAAAATTGGAAATTCGAGGCAGGCGGATGACCGAAATATTTATGTCGGTTTGAGAATTGGGAGAACGCCGATCGAGCAAATCGAGAGAATCTTCTGAGGGAAACACTTCGTCTATCCAAGGAATCACGCCAACTACCGGGATTCCCGTCCTTTCTTCTAGCCAAGTCAGGCCCGGATCTAATATCGATTTTTGCCCTCGGAACTTATTAATAATGAATCCTTTAATTAAAGCTCGTTCGTCTGGATCGAGCAATTCCAAAGTACCGATAATGTGAGCAAAAGCACCGCCGCGATCGATGTCAACTACTAGCAAAGTTCGAGCTTTTAAATATTTAGCTACCCGCATATTTGTTAAATCGCGGTGTTTGAGATTAATCTCAGCAGGGCTGCCGGCTCCCTCACACACAATCATGTCAAATTCTTGCTTGAGAAATTCTAAAGATTCCCGAATAGCTTGCCAGCCGATATCGAAATACTGCTCGTAATATTGAGATGCTCGCACATTTGCGATCGCCCGGCCCTTGACAATCAATTGAGAAGTCATGTCTCCTTGTGGCTTGAGCAAAATCGGATTCATTTCTACCCAAGGTGCGACGCCCGCAGCCCAAGCTTGCACTGCTTGAGCGTAACCAATCTCTCCGCCGGCCGCTGTGACATAGGAATTCAGTGCCATATTCTGACCTTTAAACGGAGTTACCCGCCAGCCTCGCCGTTTAAAGATTCGACACAAAGCTGCTACGAGTAAAGATTTCCCTGCGTGAGATGTTGTTCCCACGACCATAATTGCTTTCATAATATTAATGGAGAAGGAAGAGGGAAGAGGGAAGAAGGAAGAAGGAAGAAGGAAGAAGGAAGAGGGAAGAGGGAAGAGGGAAGAGGGAAGAAGTAAGAAGTAAGAAGTAAGAAGTAAGAAGTAAAAAGTAAGAAGTAAGAAGTAAGAAGGCAGAAGGCAGAATCAAAAAAAATTCTGGTTTCTACCTTTTGCTTTCTGCCTTAAGATGACGGCTTATCTTCGCCGGATACATTCTCAGACTTGGATTCATCGGCCACACGAGCAGCTTCTACTAGCTCCGAAGGGGGGGGATTCGGGCGAATCAATTCCGGTTGTTCTCCCTCAGAAGATGGTGTTTTATCTGTGGAAGGGGGGGGATTCGGGCGAATCAATTCCGGTTGTTCTCCCTCAGAAGATGGTGTTTTATCTGTGGATTCGATCGAGATCACTGATACTGAAACCGTTTCCACCTGCACGCTCAACCCAGGTTCTCCCGGTACTTCTATCTCTACAGGCTCTGCCATTTCCACCACTGTCATTTCCAGAGATACAGCAGGGGCTTCTGCTTCCGGTACGCCTGCTGCTTCCGGTTCACCAACTGCAGCCAGCGGTGTCTGGGTTTCCACAGATAAAGCAGGGGCTTCTGCTTCTGGTACGCCTGCTGCTGCTTCCGGTTCACCAATAGCAGCCAGCGGTGTCTGGATTTGGGCGGACGATCGATCTTCGATCGGAGTTTCCCCTATTTTGTCAGAACTCGCGGTTTCTGTGGCCATCAACGCGGCCATTGCTTCAACATTGGTGGGAAAAGGCACTCCCAGGCTTGTTTCCACAGGAGTGTTGCTGCTTTCGGCTGCCACTTCCGCAGCCGCCTGGGCTAATTCGGATTCGAGAATTTGGTCGATACCCGGTGCAGGAGTTGGCGTTATTTTAGATTCAGGTGCGATCGATTCTGGAGTCGCTGAAGGTTTTGGCGTCTGGGGAGTTGCATCAGACTTGTTTTTACCCGCACCGAGTCCTAACATACCGCCGAGACTATTTTTGATATTGTCAAACAGACTACCGAAACCGCCGGCTTTTTTAGCTGGTTTAGGAGGAGTAGGAGGAGTTGGGGCCGCCGTTGGGGCCGCCGCCGCTGCCGCTGCCGCCTGCGACTCTTTAACGGCTGTCCTCCATTCTGTTTCCTCGTCAAAATCATCGACTTCTGGCTGCTGTTGAGGCTCTGGCTGAGCCTCTACTGGCTCCACACTTGGTGCAACGGCTATTTCTGAAATTTCTAGAGGTAGAGGTAGAGGAGTGAAGTTGCTGGCTAATTCTGCTGGAGGTTGTGAAGTCTCAGCAGCAGGAGTTTCGACTGAAAACACTGGTATTTCTGCAATTGCAGGTGTTTTCGAGTCGGGAATTTTCAAGTCAGGGGCGATCGCACTTTCTGCAGTTGCCTCGTCGATCGCACTTTCAGCAATACTTTCAGCTATGGGGGTAATCGCCGGCTGTTCCTCTAGCTTTACCTCGCCCTTATCCAGAGTGGGTGCTGGAACCACATCAGTTTTCGGTTTGGGCGATCGAACAAACTTAGGTTTTTTCGCCGCTGCGGGTTCTTTTTTCTTGGCAAACAAGCCAGCAAACGGCACGCCTCCTGCAGCCAAATTCGCCGACTGAGGAATCGGCGTTTGCTCAGCAACGGGCGTCACCTGCCGGCGCAAAGTCAGAGTTTCCCAGGCAAACCAGCCCAACATCGCCACGCCCGCCATTTGACCAAGCAGGAGAGCACCAGTAATTCGTCCCGCACAAGCCCATAAAATTAACGCATAAAAAAGCCCTACCCCGCTCCAGGTAAAATCACTTTTGCGGTGCACTTCTGGAAAAAAGAAGGCCGCCATGTAAATACTGAAGCTGCCTAGACCGACCGCCAACGCCAGAATGTATGCAAGCATCTTGTCGGTACCTCCGCTGTGTCAAATAACTTCTACGCGCTAATTCTACCTTTGAGAGAGACTCAACGGCTTCTTTCTCTAGGACAATTCTTGATTTGTAGGGAAGTTTGGCAATGCGCCGTGTAAGGAATTTAACACGTTCAACGGATGTTGACGCCAGAAGTGCGAGTCAAGATTTCCCACTCTCCCCCACCTCCCTAATGCCATCACCCCCTAGGCCCACACCCCCTATCCCCATCACCCCCTTCTCCGTGGTGATAGATGTCACTTAGACTATGCCCGTGCGATCGCACCAAGCGACTGAGGATGTTTATATGTTGTAGGTGTAAGAGGAATTATGCCCTAGGGCATAGGTATGGGAGACAATGCCATGTTGGAGAAACTATTATTAGCCGCCGGCTTAACCTTATCCCTTCACATATTTCCCGGACTAAGCACTTCCGCGAAATTACCGAAAAATTTGGTAGTGCGATCGAGCGATCGTCCGGCTCAAACCGTGAAACTTCCCCTCGTTTCAGTACCTGCAGGCGTCAAGCCGAACGTCCAATCGTAATGATACCTGCAAGATACGTGCAAGTGCGATCGGACTTAGGCAGAGCCTTTCTAATGTTTTTTTCGAGCTGTCCTCTTTTCTATGTGGCTGTTCACAACTCATCAGTTTGTAGTCAGGGCTTTAGTCCTCATTAATCTCACCTAATAAGGACTAAAGCCCTTACTACAAACCCTAGGTCAATAATGACTAGCAGATTGAACCTTAATTTTTATAACATACTACTAGACAAATCTCAACATCAGCTTGTCAAGTAAAGACTTTCAAACCTTAAAAAACTTGTGTAATCCTGACTAAAGGATCAAAATAGATATATAATCCCCTGATGGCTCTCCAAGCTAATAAGCACATTGACTATTAAATCAAGGAAAGCGAAAATGGGACTTAGCGATATTCTATTGAATGAAAACAACAGAGAAAGTTTTGTTGATGACTGTGTAAAGCTGATAGACAAACAAGTTGCAGCAGCGCCGGGATTGGGTGGTATGGCTCTTAAAGCTGCCTACTCTACTGTCAAGGGGATACGGGCTGACTATTGCGCCCAAGTCGTCGATCAACTTCTGCCAGAAATCTCGATCGCACTCGATCCGATGTGGGCTGAAGCAGTAAACAATGGCAACCCAGTCGAATATCTAGCCCAAAGAAAAGCTGAAGTAGCAGACGAATTGCTCCAGATCAGCGACAAAAAAGCCGAGAACAGCACAAGAGCGGTTGTTAGAGGCGCTTATGCCAAACTCCGCCCCTCAGCTAAGACTTACGTGGAAAAGGGAGTACCGGATTTAGCCGAAATTATTAATAAATATAATAGTGCGGCCTGATAACTGAGCAACGGCTAAAAAACAGAATACCCAGATACCCGACTTATTAAATAAGTCGGGTATCTTAAAGAAGACTTATTCGTAAGTTTGTACTTAGGAGGGAGAGTCCTGATTTTAGAGTTATCCATTGCCAATTACCCACTGATTTGCAGCCAATATTTTCAACATCGCCTGTCCGGTAATTCCCAACCCCAAAAACATTACAAACATAGCGCTAATCGCAGGCAGAAATTTGACTGCTGTTATCTGTTTGGGCAGTTTATCAAAATTCCGTTTGGCATAAACTAAGATTAATCCGATCGCACTCAGCACTAAAGCCAATCCCAAACTAAACGCTACCACTAACGTCATTCCCAAACCAATATTGCCCAAAGCCGACGCACTCAACAGCATCACCAAAGCGGAAGGACAAGGCAACAAACCGCCGGAAATCCCCAATGCTAATAAGCTTTTCCAAGTAATGGGAGAACCGTCAGTACCGGGCGGCAAATGCGAGTGAAGGCGCCCGTCTCCGTGATGGTGGTAGTGGTGAGATATATCGGGTTTTACAGGCTTAAATTCTCGCTCCCAACTTCCTCTAGTCAAAAGATTTACTGGTTCTTCACATTCCGCAGTAAGGACTTTACTCCTTAAAAACCAGTTTTTATTAAAAATTTGAGTTTGGATTTTTTTGAGAACTTCAGTCCTCACTACCAACCTAGTCTTGATTTTTGATAAGAGTAAGTTAAACCCGATGAAGGCTACTAATAAACCAGAGATTAAACTCAGCCAAGGATCTAATTTTTCTGGGTCAATTAAGTTAGAAGCAAACAAAGTAATTCCGCCCACAGCAAACACGCCTGCAGTGTGAGTAATTGTAGTCGTCGCTGCTAGAAATAAAGCGTGTAGCGGAGTAGCCCGCGAACCAACTAAATAAGCGCCGACTATGGTTTTTCCGTGTCCGGGCGACATCGCGTGCACGCACCCCCAAGCAAATGCTCCCGCTACTGCTAGCAGCAAACTCCAACCTGAATCCCAGATAGATTCCTTTCCTGCTAACAAAAAGTCCCGGTTTTGCGGCGTAAACACAAAGCTTTTTACAGCACCGGCTTGCACAATCGTAGCTTGACAGCTAGCTGTCGGAACTCCGGGCAAAAACAGATTGTAATTAATCCGCAATTTCTCTGGTTTGGAGATGGAAATTGAGTCAGGTAAACCGGGGCTTTTATCTTGAGAAGGTGCGGGCCAGGTGTAGTCTAAAATTAAGGTGCTGTGGGTATTGGGCTGCTGGATAACACTGGTGCTTTTAGCTGCTATTTCTAGCGGGTTTACTGCTACGGAGCCTTGAATGTTGCTACTGTTGGTGAGGCGGATTTGTTGGCTAAAAAACTTTTCTAGCTGTGTTTGGTGGTTGCGAACTTCAGCAGGTTGTAGCTGGCTGTCTCGATTGTCGTCGGCGAAGTTTGTTAAGCCGGTTGGGAAAGTTAATGTTATTTCGGTTTGCAAATCGTTGACTACTATTTCTGCTACGGATAAGTCTGACCAGTGTGAGTAAACTGGTCGGGTTGAGGTTGTTAGTAACAAGGAAAGTGTCAGGGAAAATAGGATAAATAATTTTAAAACTCGGTTCAGTTTGTACTGCATAAATACATTTTTGTCGGTATTTTGTTGGGTTGTTTGTAATTTTTTCGGCGATCGATCTTTTCGTGAGTCTCACAGTCCGCCAGGGGTTGAAACCCCTGTCTCATAGCGAAAGTCGGTTGAAACCGACTAAAAGATTTTCTAGTTTTTAGTGAAATCTTTCAGTCCTATGCAAGAGGACTTAAGCTTTTAGGCAGGGGTTGAAACCCCTGGCGGATTGACGGAATGGCGAACTTGGCCGAATGGCTGCTATTAGCTAATCTCAAAATTCATAACTTCCCAAACCGAATGCTTGGCGAGATCGATCGTCAAAAGTCGGGTCAATTTCCTTGGACTTTTGAAAATAAGCGCGAGATTCAGCATCCTTACCTAAAGTCCGGGCGATCGCACCAGCCCGGTAAAACATCCCCGCATCCCGAATCCCCGATCGCACTATTTCGGCCATCACTCGATCGGCCTTTTGCCATTCACCAGAGGCCGAAAACGCCCAGGCTAAAGTATCCAACGTGACAGCATCCCGCCGAATTTTCACCTCCTCCTGCATTAACGCCAGCGCTTCCGCGACATCCTGCGATCGACCTTTTTCCAGCAGCAAACTTGCTAAATCCCTGCGGTGGCCAAAACCGCCAGAAACCTGTTCCTGTCGCAGCCCTGCTTCTGCTTTGTCGCGAAGTCGCCGGGATTCGATCGCATCTCCCTGCAAATCCTTCACCCTCGCCATACCGCGATCGACAATGCGATCGAACACAGTCGCAACCCCGCCAGAATAGGCCGAAACCTTCCTGTAATAGCCTTCCGCTTCCCGATAATTGCCCTGGCGCGTCTCCAAATCCGCCAAATAAATCAGCGCCAGCGGGTATCGCGGCACCAACCGCAGCGCCTCCAAAAACAGCGCTTTCGCCTGCACAAACTGCCCGCGACGCGCGTAAAATCGACCCAAGAGCGATCGGGCCCGCGCCGAACCAGCAACCTCTCCCGGTTCCTCCGCCGCCATTGCTTGGCGGTAATCCTGCAAAACCTCAGCATCTCGGCCCTGAGACTCTCTCACTAAAGCTCTCAAAGTGAGAGAACCCAAGTTAGGAATCCGGTTAACTAAGGCTTCTGCGGCTGCATTGGCCTCGCTCACTTTACCCATCGCTAAGTGAGATGTAACTAAAAGGGCGATCGCATCTTCATTGTCAGAACCCGCCTGTTTAGCAAAGCGCAAAGCAGTAACAAAATCGTGTCTCGCCTCGGCAATTCGAGCTAAAACTAACAGCGCACCTTGGTTGTCAAAAGGCAAATCGGCGATCGACCTTTGAGCCGCTTGTTCTGCCAATAAAAACCAACCTCCCTCCCCAGTAGCGCGAGCCATTTTTAAATAAGATCCCGCCAGTGACGCCCGGTTCAAACCGCTGCGGGAATCAACGGCCAACCGCTGCTGGTAAAAAGCAATCTCTTGCTGAATTGCTTCCTTTTGATTGGGATTATTTCTCAAACTTTCCGAAAAATGATAGCGGTAATTACTATCGAGATTTTCGGGGCTTTTGTTAGAAAAAGTTGCTGAAATAAAACGCAAGTTAGGAGGTAAATTCACTACTACCATCCCAACTAAAGGAACCACTCCCAGCAGCCACCACGAGAAAATATCCGATTTTATTTCCGGTTTAATTTTAGTTTTCATACATCCGCGTTAATCAGCGTTCATCTGCGGTTAAAAAAAGTATTTTCGATATGTCATTAGCCAATAATCAATAACTAATGGCTAATGACTAATGACTAATGACTAATGACTAATGACTAATTAGGCGAAGGCACATAAGGAAAATTCGCTTCTACAGGTTTGTGTCCCTGAGCCGGATTTCCCGGAGTTCCGTTATATGAAACGTTATCGCCAACCGGAGAGCCCACCAAAGCTCCCAGAGTGATATCAATAACGTCGTCCATCAGCATACGACCTCCGATCAAACTTCCTTGAGAATTTGTAGCGCTAGCGTAGCCGCTGGTTTTTGTGGTATCGATCCGCATGACATCGGGTAAGAAAGCTCCGGCGATCGCATTTGGATCGACATTATCCCGACCGTCCAAAAGATCGACAGCATTTAGAGTAGCAACAGCTTCCTGCCGCACCGGAGCAGCAGCAGCGCTCAAATCCGATCTCGGAGGAATATTATTGAATGCTTCCAGATAAGCAGGAGTAACTATCAAACCCTCATTAATTGCAGGTCTTGCCAAACGCTCGAATTGTTTAAAACCGCCAGCTCCATCCCGGATCGAAACTGTTGACCAAACATCAAAAGTATTTGCCCCTGTTCCTGCTTGCAAAAACGCTTTCGGAACGCGGACAGCAATTGTATTGACGTTGTAACCTTTAGTAAAGTCGATCGCTTGACTCGGTTCTTTAAAAGCAGTGCGCGGCCCTGTTCCCAAAGCTGCGGCGCGAACTCGGAAAAATTGTTCCACATCAAAGAAAAACGGGTCTTCGCGTAAACCCGCAAATACAGTCAAGTTAGAACCGCCCACAGGTACTGTATTCAAAACAGCATTAGAATTCAGCGGAGTTGTGGCAATTAGCCCGCCGTTAACTGTAGTCTTAGCAACAGTCTCCGAGCCACCGCGAACAACAGTTACAGCTACCGCTTGCATACCTCTATTGTTAGGCGGACTGAAGGCAAACCGCAAGATAATATCCGAACGTCCAGTAGGTGTAGAATTCACGTCACCTACCTGGGTGATGTGAAATTGGTAGAGGGCTGTAGTGCTGAAATAATATTGATAGCGAGCTACAGACCGGGGATTTGAATTCATCGTAAATACTAAATCTCCGTCCGCAGCACCGGAGTTTTGGTCTTTTTCGCGATATACATATAGGTCAGTTAAATTGACCGCGCGACCTTTGATATCTACTTCGCCGTCGTCGTGGTCAGAAGCGACAATTATCCCTGGAGTTAATAGAGCAATTAGAGCTACTTCAATAGCTAGTATGGTTCGGCGAATTTTTTTTGTGAGCTTCACAGTTAGCACCTTTATTTCAATGTAATTTTTGCACAAATCAATGGTAAATAACCGGCCTTATACCAATTTTTTATGAGGCCCCGTAGAATCTGATCCCCCCTAACCCCCCTTAATAAGGGGGGGACAAGATTCTTCTCAAAGTCAACCCCTACTCCCCAACAATCAGGGGGATTTAGGGGGATCGAGATATGTGAAACTTCACATTAAATTGGTATTAGCGGGTTTTACTTTTGTAGCAACAGGTTGAAATCTGTCAACCTGTCGGGCTTTGGCGCTGTTGCTGAGCCTTCTCCTATTGGTGGTATACGAAGGTTTGGCAATTTTGGATCTGTGCTGCCAGACTAATTTATGTAAAAAAGTGGGTAATTGAGGATTTACTCGTTCCCGGACTATCCTTGGGAATGCCTGCTCCCAGACACGGCTTCCCTCGATAGAGCGGAGCCAGAGCCTCGCTTAGAGGGGTTTCCAGGCTCTTATTGGGAGCGATCGAACAAAGCTTGGGAACGAGTGAAGGGCGCGGTTTTGACTCTTCACGCTCAGGGATTTTTTTGTTCTGCATAAAGCGGATTGCTAAGTCTCAAAAAAATCACTAATTAGGTGGTAAAATTCCAGATGACTTGGGATTTATAGAATTCAAAGCACGACAAAATTAGCCTAAAAAGGCATACTCCAGTTTGTACCCCAACTTCAAACTTAAAATTATGTTCTGTAGTGATATACGCCGAATTTTTAATTTTGGATCTGTGCAGTCAAAACAAAAATTTTAGGTACACTGAGATGACAGGCCAGAAGTCAGGCGATGAATCGCTGCTTTTAGTGCAGATTGCCCAGAAAGACCAAACGGCATTAGCTAAACTTTACGATCGCTACGGTCGCCCAAGTTACGCTCTCGCTTACAAAATCCTGGGTTCGGTAGAAGAAGCGGAAGAAGTGGTACTCGATGTTTTTTCCCAAATTTGGCAAAAAGCAGCAACTTACGATCCTTCTCGCAGTCGAGCAGATACCTGGTTGTTCATGCTTACCCGCAGTCGTTCCCTCGATCGGCTGCGAGCTGTGCAGCGAACAGTCCGGGCTGCTGAAGCTTGTCTGGAAGAGGCTAAAGTACCCATCTCTAGCGTTGCAGAACCGATGGAAGATGCAATGTTTAAAGAACGCAGGGAACAAGTCAAAGCAGCCTTAGAAAAACTGCCAAAGGAACAGCAACAGGCGATCGAACTCGCTTACTACCAAGGGCTGACTTGCGCGGCGATCGCAGCTAAAACTGGTATCCCGACAGGTACAATCAAAACCCGAATTCGGTTGGGTCTTTCCAAATTGCGTCAAGCTTTGAGCGAAGAATTTTAGATAGTCAAAAAACAAAATTTAAGTTGTTTAACATTAATCTAAAATTGTGGCATCTCCAATCATCCATCTTGAGTGCGAGGGCTGCAGACCAATTTCAAGTTTAAAATCAACCTAGGCTGAATTACAATTAATGGCGGAAAACAGATGGAAATGATGCCAGACGAGGAGTTTAATATCCTTGCAGCCCTTCAAGCTCTCGATACCCTCGACGAGTCAGAACGTGGCGCATTTGCAGAGAAATTGAAAGAGTCCCCAGAACTTACAAGTGAATTAGCTGCTTTGGAATCCACAATTGCCGCGATCGCCTACACAGCCCCCCCAGTTCCTGTCGCCCCCGACCTCAAAAACCGCCTGTTCCAGCGTATAGCCGAACTGCCGCCAATCCCGGCAGAATCAGCCAATATAAAGCCAATTGTTACTTCCCCAACCGAGAACAATACTCCATCTTTAATAGTGCGATCGCACGATGTCAAATGGAAATCTTATGGAGTTCCGGGAGTCTCGTTCGGCAAGCTTTACATGGACAAAAAAAAGCGCGAAATTACCTGCTTGATGCGCCTAGAACCTGGAGTAACATTTCCCCTGCACCGACACGCTGCCTCGGAGGAAGTGCTTGTATTAGAAGGAGACTTAATTGTAGAAGGGGAAATTTGCCATCAAGGCGACTACATTCGATCGGTTCCCGGTTCCACACATTCGCCCCTCACCCAAGGGGGATGTTTGCTGTTAATGAAAACTTCCCTAGACAACGAAATGTTCGTCTGATAATATTATTTTTGTTTAATTGCCGACAGCTTGGAGGGCGGGTTTATGTAGATTTTTAGTTATAAGTATAGATGGTTGGTGAAACCCGCCCCTACAATTATTTCGGTTAATTTACCGGACACGATCTCACTCAAAAACACCCGCATTGCTCCGCAGTCGGCGGTTAGAAATGCCAACTATATCACGTAATTACAATGCTAAAATACTCGCATATAACTGCTGTTTTGTCCGCCCTTATTATACAATTTGTACCCAGCAACCAAAGCGCGATCGCCCAAGAACGCGAAGGATGTTTTCTTGTCAATGCAGTGGGAGAAGTAATTAACTTAAATTTGTTGTGTTCGCCCCAAGAATCCGACATTAAGCTGACAGGAAACGATGGGAAATTTCTCGAAGACTACAAACGCTTAGCAAAAAGCTACTCTCCCGAAGCAACGGATAATTTACTGCAAGCAATCCAAAGGGCCCCTGGTCAAAAAATTGCGGCAGCTAAAAGAATGTGTGCGGAAGCAAAATCGGGAGTTTCTCTGCCGGAAGTTAAATTAAGGGCGATCGGGCAAGCTGTCAGTATCGAAAATCCAACTGCCAAAGAAAGTTTTCTCGCCGATACGGATATTATTACCACCCTTGCCGCCAATCATTATTGCCCGGAATTAGCCAGTAAGTAATATCATGAAATCTGTAGAGACACGGTAATGCATATTAGTGTCAACTTAAGCATTTAGTCCGCCATTCCTCCCGTTCACCCGGCATTCCGCCAGGGAATGAATTCCCTGTCTCATAGCGAAAGTCCTCTCAAAGAGGACTGAAGAACTCATTAGTCCTCATAGCGAGGAATTTAGCTTTGAGGCAGGGGTTTCAACAAGAGCCGGACTATGGGTTTAACGTTAAGTTCGCCTTGGGTAAGGCAGCATCTCAGTTTTGATTTGACAGGAGTGCAAGGGGGACGATCGCACTTCTAAAAAACCATTTTTCCAAAACTGAGATTCTCCCACGGTAATACGGCGTCTTTACTGGCAGTTACAATATTAATTGTCATTTTGTCGCGCAACGATTCATGAAATTACCGGACATGAGATGAAACATTTAAAATCAAGTTCCGCCGACTTGCGGGATTTATTCAAAGACAGCATTACAGTGAAATACCTCGCGGAACCGCTGAAAGCTGTCCCCGCTTGCGAAGATGCCGCCAAATTGCGATCGTGGATGGAGGCCCGCGATTTTGACGTGCTCGGTATTGAAGAAAACGGCACGGTTTGCGGCTATGTAGAACGATCGCACTTAAAGACAGGTAAGTGCAGCGACTACCAGCAAATTTTTCACCCCTCACAATTAATTGCCGCTGCCACTCCTTTGATGGAATTGCTGCCGCTGCTTCGAGAAAAACCGAGATTATTTGTATTGGAAAGCAACAGGATCAACGGGATTGTTACCTGCGGCGATTTGCAAAAAGCACCAGTGCGGATGCTGCTGTTTGGATTGGTGACGCTTCTGGAAATGAATTTATTGCGGATCGTGCGGATTTACTTTCCCCAAGATTCTTGGCAGAAATTCCTTAAGGGCGATCGCATTTTAGCAGCAAAACACCTTTGGGAATTGGGGCGATCCAGAAATGAAGCAATTGACTTAATCGATTACCTGCAATTCTGCGACAAGCGAGATTTAATCCTGACTTCTGCTGAAATAGTCGATCGGCTGGGGCTCAAATCCAAACGCTACGGGGAGCGTTTTTTAAAGTCAGCAGAAGCATTGAGAAACAAATTAGCTCACGCTCAAGATTTAATCAACGGTTCTTCTTGGCCGGAAGTAATTTTTTTAGCTCAGGAAATAGAAGCGCTTTTGCAGCGTTGCGAAGAAATTGAAATTGCCGCACCTAATGAAGTATAGCCTTTCGAGCGAAAGATGAGGTACTCATGGGCATAGGCCTCCGTGGGCCTATGCCTCCGTGGGCATAGGGCATAGGCCTCCGTGGGCATACCTCACTTTTTTGAGAACCGCTATAGAGAGCATTTAATCCTCGTCTTTTATAGAGAGACTTTGTTTGTAGTGTCGCCATTTCAATCGCCTATTTTGATAGAGGAAGGTGCGCCGAAGCGCACCCTACATTTAGTTTTTAATTTTTAGTTTCCTGTTGGTATACTTAGGAACCCAGCCTTGAGCACTGGTGTAATACTGCAAGGCTTTCAAGTACAGCGACGGAGTGAGATAAAACCAATGTTCGGTATTAGCGGGCACTTTAATGTATTCTTCAGCTTGCAGCATTAATTGTACCTGAGAGCCGTTAGAATACACAAACCCAAAAACGCATTCCCCAGCTAAAATGTGAAGAACTTCTGCATCTGTGTGGGTATGAGTGCGATCGCTTTGAGTCATCAGCGCGTAAATCTGCTGCGAACCTGGATGCAGCACTTTTAAGTCGCACCACCGATATCCGCTGGCGCGCTTAAACTGTTCAAACTCGCTATTATATGCTGCGAGAATCTGCTGTTTTTCTGTTACATTGAGAATGTCTTGAACTAGCAGTTCTTGAAACGCCGGATTTTCGTTTGCGGGCAGGGAATCGATCTCAATATTTAAAACTGCCAGTTGACTCGCGATCGCCCGGATATCCGTATATGTTCTACCGTCTTCTAGTTGCAGAACAGCCATATTACCACCTAATGTGTTGAGCTTTGAGGGAAATTTAGTTTCCATTTTTAAGCTGCTGTTTTAAGCTTTCGTCAAAAACTAAACTTCTGCTTATTTTCAATAATAGCCGATCGCTAAAATTCCATGTCCTGCCTCGCCAATCATCAAAGTAATACCACCCATAAAATAATTTTGGGGGTTTTTTAACTTTTATTTAATAAGATTTACTGGAGTTAATGTAAGGTGCACCATAAGCACCGCACAGCTTAACTAAAAACTCACAACTTTCAAATCAGCATCCCCGCGATACAAGCAGTCATAAAACAAGCCACAGAGCCAGCAATCATCGCCCTCACGCCCAACCTCGCCAAATCGCCTTGCCGCTGCGGAGCCATCGCGCCAATTCCCCCAATCTGAATCCCGATCGAACCAATGTTAGAAAACCCGCACAAAGCATAAGTCGAGATAATTTGCGATCGTTCAGAAATCGCCTGTTGTTTCACCAATTCCATCAAATCTAAATAAGCAATAAACTCATTCAAAATCGTTTTTTTTCCCAAAACAATCCCCACCTCTGCACAATCAGCCCAAGGCACCCCCATCAGCCAAGCAACCGGAGCCATCAAATAAGCAAAAATTAATTCTAGCGACAACTGAGGCAAACTAATTAGCCCTCCAAACCACCCCAAAAGCGCATTTAAAAAAGCCAACAAACCCAAAAAAGCAATCAGCATAGCGGCCACATTCGCCGCCAACTTCAACCCGTCGCTAGCACCCGAAGCCGCCGCATCCACCGCATTAGCATAAACCTGCTCCACCTTCACCTCCACCTCCCCAGCAGTCAGCGACTTTTCAGTTTCTGGGTACAGCAATTTAGAAATAGCCAAAGCTGCTGGTGCAGACATCACCGACGCCGCAATTAAATGTTGAGCCGGTACTCCAAAAGAAATATAAGCTGCCATGACTCCGCCAGCAATTGTGGCAAATCCTCCCGTCATGACAGCATGAAGTTCCGAGAGCGTCATCGCCGCCAAATAAGGTTTAATTAACAATGGAGCTTCCGTTTGCCCGATAAAGATATTCGCAGCACAAGAAAGCGTTTCTGCGCCCGAAGTTTTCATGGTTTTAATCATCAACCATGCCACTGCTTGCACAACTCGCTGTAAAATGCCGTAGTGATAAAGTATGGTGATAAACGAAGAGAAAAAAATGATAGTCGGCAGCACTTTAAAAGCGATAAAGTGTTCGGCAAAATTGTCTCCAAAGATAAACTTTGCCCCGGCATCAGAAAAATTGAGAAACTGCGTCACCATATCTCCCAAAAATTTAAAGACAGCCAAACCAGGAGCAGTTTTGAGAATCAAAATAGCAAAAATTAGCTGTAAAGCAATTCCCCACAATACGGGCGGCCATTTGACAGCGCGCCGATCGACTGAAAAGACGTAGGACAAACCGACAAAAACAGCTAACCCGAATACAGAAATAAGTCGTTCCATTTAGCAATTTTTAGAGAATGTGCAGCAAGCATTTATCGTTACCAGGCTCTGGTAATCCAGATTAACAGTCCGATCGTACTTTATCTCGTTTCCAGAGGTCGCCATGAGTTCGCGGCGCGGGCAGCACAGCCCCGGAGGGCGTATAATACACGATGCAGCCCGATCGCATACAATCTGGGCCAGTTTCGCTTACAATAAAAGGCTAAACCTCAAAATCACGGCGCAGCCTAATTGCTGCTACTTTTATGTCTCTACCTATAGTTGCTATTATTGGACGCCCCAATGTAGGCAAATCGACGCTCGTCAACCGTTTAGCCAACACCCAAGACGCGATCGTCCACGACGAACCGGGAATCACGCGCGATCGCACTTACAGACCAGCATACTGGGGCGATCGGGAATATCAAGTCGTAGACACCGGCGGGCTAGTATTCGACGACGAGACAGAATTTCTGCCTTTAATTCGCGAACAAGCAATGGCGGCCCTCGCAGAAGCCAGCGCAGCCATTTTCGTAGTTGACGGAAAAACCGGGCTCACCGGCGGCGACGAATCGATCGCATCTTGGCTGAGACTGCAAAAAGTCCCAGTCATTCTCGCAGTCAACAAATGCGAATCCGAAAATACAGGGCTTACCCAAGCAGCAGACTTTTGGCAATTGGGGCTCGGAGAACCTTTCCCAGTTTCCGGCATTCACGGCAACGGCACCGGCGAATTGCTTGACAAATTAATTACTTATCTTCCCACGGAAGTATTACCAGAAGTTGAGGAAATTAAAGTAGCAATTATCGGTCGTCCCAACGTCGGCAAATCGAGTTTGTTAAACGCATTTCTCGGAGAAAATCGCGCTATAGTCAGCCCGATTTCCGGCACAACCCGCGACGCGATCGACACCTTAGTAGAACGGAACGGTAAAACCTACCGCCTGATCGACACCGCCGGAATTCGGAAAAAGAAAAACGTCGAATACGGCGCAGAATTTTTCGGCATCAACCGCGCTTTCAAAGCCATCCGCCGCGCCAACGTCATACTATTAGTAATTGACGCCATAGACGGCGTTACGGATCAAGACCAAAAATTAGCCGATCGCATCAGCCAAGAAGGTCGAGCCTGCATCATAGTCGTCAACAAATGGGATGCCGTAGAAAAAGACTCCGACACCATCTACGAGTACGAAAGAGAAGTAAGAACCCGACTTTATTTCCTCGACTGGGCAGAAATGATTTTTGTTAGCGCCATGAGTGGACAGCGAGTAGAAAAAATCATTGAATTAGTAGACAAAGCCTCCGACGAACACAAGCGCCGCGTCACTACCGCCGTCATTAACGAAGTCATAGAAGAAGCCACAACCTGGCACTCAGCCCCAGTTACCCGCCAAGGAAAACAAGGCAAAATCTATTACGGTACTCAAGTGCGATCGCAGCCACCGACAATCGCCCTATTTGTCAACGATCCCAAACGCTTCACAGAAAATTACCGCCGCTACATGGAAAGCCAATTCCGCAAACATCTAGGCTTTACTGGTACACCAATGCGGCTGCTTTGGAGAGGCAAAAAAGTTCGTGCCACAGAAATGAGCACAACAAACAGAGCACTGCGCGTCAAGTAATTTTCGATTTTAGATTCAATAAAAAACGCAATTTAACGATCAAAGCAAATTGCGTTTTTTTCTATTCTCTTCCTTCTCTTCCTTCTTCGCGTCCTTCGCGTCTTCGCGGTTCAATAAATTAGTATTATTAATAATCGACAATCTAAAATCTAAAATCTAAAATCGCCAAATGGACTTACTTCGATCGCTCCCGATAGGGCTTTACCTAGAACAACCCGTAACCTGGCTTCACCGGCTAGACTCCCGCGTAAAACTAGCTTGGTTGATGACATTTCTGATTGCACCAATACTCGCTAATCCCATCTGGCGGCTGATGCTAGTAGGAATGTTAATCGTACTGACACTAACAGCAGCAATTCCCTGGCGCGTGTGGAAACAGCAAATGGGACTGCTGTTGCTATTCTGCCTATTAATATTTTGCCTCAGCGCGATCGCCCCCGACGGACTCCCCGCAGAACACCAGCCCCGCATCCCCGCCGACGAATTAACCTTTTCCCAACAGCCCGCAACTCTTCCACCCCCGCCCCAACCAAAACCCTGGTATAAACCTTTTAACTTAGGCTCAAACTCCCCAATCCCCAATCCCAAAGCCCAAAGCCCAAATCAACTCCCCCAACCCACAAACTACCGCTACGTTTTATTAAAACAAGGCCCGATTAAAATCACCCGCAAATCCCTAGATTTAGCTATCAACGTCAGCACCCTATTTTTCACAGTAATTTACAGCACCAACCTCTACCTTCTCACCACAGCCAGCGAAGAAATTACCGCCGCCCTTGAAAACTTAATGCAGCCCTTGCGTCGCTTGAACTGGCCTATTACCGAAATAGCCTTAACATTAACTTTATCTTTGCGATTTATTCCCCTAGTATTGGAAGAAATACAAAATTTAGTGCGATCGGTCAGAACCAGAGCGATAAACTGGAAAAAACTCGGATTTCGCAGCGCCGCTCAAGTGTGGTTGATGATAGCGGAGCGGCTGTTAGAAAACTTGCTCCTGCGAGCTGAACAAATAGCCAGCGCCATGAAAGTTCGCGGCTTCACCAGTCCCGATCGACACCGTGTAGAATGGCACCAGTTGCAATTGAAAATCCGAGACTGGATCGCCCTCGGCTGCTTGCTCATCCTCTGGAGCGCCCGCTTTGTTTGGGGTTGGGACAGTTAAGATTTTAGATTTTAGATTTTAGATTTTAGATTGATTGATTGATTGATTAGATTTGAGATTGAAGAATTGGGAAGGACTGATTCGAGTTTCAGATATCGGGGCTCTTCACGAGGGATTGACCCTACAAGAGAATGAAACAGCCCTGGATTCGAGCGGGGTTTGGAGCACGGGCCTAGATTTGAGTAAGTTTTGTCTGGTACGCGACAGTCCTGCTAAAGTAATGGAGGCAAATATTTAGAGAACCCAGACCTTGAACATCTATCTTGGGACAGATATCGTATATGTTCCGCGCATTCAAGCCGCATTAGACCGGTTTGGCGATCGCTTTCTCGAAAAAGTTTACACACCCGCCGAACAAAGGGATTGCGGGCAACTAAATTCTCAACACAGCAGCATTAAAGGTAAAATGAATCGAGTTTCCTGCAACCAGCTAGCGGGTCGCTGGGCAGCAAAAGAAGCCGTTGTCAAAGCTCTAGGCACGGGATGGCGGGGAATACGGTATGCAGATGTGGAAATTCGGCGCTCCGAAAACGGTGCTCCCAATGTGCAACTGCACGGAACCGCAGCAGCACAAGCCTCTGTTTGGGGAAATTGCCAGTGGCAATTAAGCCTCAGCCACGACGGAGACTATTGCACGGCTACGGCGATCGCCCTTTGTACCCCGCTCTCAAACAACGCCGTCGGGCGATCGAACGAAACTAAAATCTAAAATCGAAATCTTTAATCTAAAATTGATAGATTGTGAGTGTGAATGACTACCGAAACTTACCTGAATCATCCAAACTTTGGCCTCCTCTTCAGGGTATCCCAGGTTGAAGACAGCCAAGAATTATTTACCACCCTATACGCCCAACGCCTGTTTTTTTTGGTGACAAACGGCCCTGGGGGGCTGAGATTTGAACCAATCAGTCGCTCCGACGCTCGCCTCATGGTCGAAATTCGCCTGCGAACCCTGCGTCGCAGCGGTCAATATCAGGAGTACGACCAATTGCAGACCATTCACCAGCGCACATTTCAATAACGAAAATCAGTAATTTTGTAATTGGTAACTGTCTAAATTTTCCTTCCCTCCCGTCAAGAGCGTTGAGCACCCATGACCATAGCCTCTCGAATTAACAGCATTCGCCAACACTTGCCGGAATCAGTGCGGTTAATTGCCGTTACCAAACAGGTACCGACTGATGCTATCCGCGAAGCATACGACGCCGGTATCCGGGATTTTGGCGAGAGTAAGGTTCAAGAGACTGCCGAAAAACAAAGCCAACTGCAAGATTTACCGGATATCAACTGGCACTTGATCGGGCACTTGCAAGCCAACAAAGCCGCCAAGGCCCTAGAGCATTTCCAGTGGATTCACTCTCTCGACAATTTAAAGCTTGCTCAGCGACTTTCGCGCTTGGCGGGCGAACAGTCCTGCTCTCCCCAAGTCTGCCTGCAAGTCAAAATGTTGCCCGACCCGGACAAATACGGCTGGAGCGTTCCAGAACTGCTGGCCGACCTTCCAGAACTCAACAAATGTCAGCATATCAAAATTCAAGGTTTGATGACAATTCCTCCGCTGGGATTAGATGACTCGCAAATCCTAGAATTATTTAACAGCACTCGCGAACTTGCACAGAAAATCCAGCAGCAAAATTTGCCCTGCATTCAAATGCAGCAGCTCTCGATGGGGATGTCGGGAGATTATCATTTGGCAATTCAAGCAGGTGCTACTATGGTACGGCTAGGACAAACCTTATTTGGCTCTAGGAGGGGATAAATAATTGAAATCTTCTGATAAAGACAATTTGGGTTAAATATAGAATAGTCAGCCACCCGCGACTAACGCGCAACGCGAGTATAGTCGGGGCAGCAAAGTCGTGAAGGAGCGTGAATCATGAATATTTTTTCTAAACTGCGAGATTTTGTAGGCATCAACAATGAGCCTGAGTACGATGACGTGTACGACGAAACGGAAGGGGAGCGGTATCAGAACTTTTACCAAGCGCCTGAACCCAACCCCGCTGCCGTCGCAGCAGCCGAAGAAGAACGTCGTCAAAATCGTAGAATGCGAGAGCGGTCAGTAGTAGGATCGACAGGTATGGATGTCGTTGCACCAACCGGGGGAGTAGGGTCAGTAATGAATAACGTGATTGGAATGCCTGGAGCTATGAACGGGATTTCGGAAGTAGTAGTAATGGAGCCGCGCACTTTTGAAGAGATGCCGGCAGCAATTCGAGCCCTTAAGGAACGCAAGTCTGTGGTTTTGAACCTGACGGTGATGGACCCAGACCAAGCGCAAAGAGCTGTGGACTTTGTGGCGGGCGGTACTTATGCCCTTGACGGTCATCAAGAGCGAATTGGCGAAAGTATTTTCTTGTTTACGCCTAGCTGCGTGCAGGTGAGAACTCAGTCTGGTGTGGTTCACGAAGTGCCTCCTGCTCAAGGACGCCCTCGTGCTGCTGCTCCTGCACCGACAGTCTGGCCGGCAGAACAAGCTCCAGTAGCTCAGTAGTCAGTAGTTAGTAGTCAGTTGACAGTGGTGAGTAGTCAGTAGTCAGTAGTCAGTAGTCAATAGTTAACAACTAATAACTGTGGAATAAACACTGCGGATTAATAACATTAGCTAACAACTAAGTAACCAATGACAACTGACAACTGACAACTGACAACTGATAACTCAAAAGTGACAACTGACAACTGACAACTGACTAATGACTAACATAAAATTTGGTACGATCGGCGGCGGGGTAATGGGAGAAGCTCTCTTATCCCGCTTAATAGCACAAAAAGTTTATTTGCCTTCAGAAATATTGGTGAGCGAGCCTGGGGTAAAGCGCCGCGAGTTTTTGGCTAACAAATACGGGATTGGAACAACAGCCAGCAATCTAGAAGTTGCTGCGGCTACAGAAGTGCTGTTTTTGGCGATTAAACCGCAAGTTTTTGATACGGTAGCTTTGGAGTTGGCGGTGGCGGCCGATCGCAAACAAGGAAATAATGGAGAAACGGCTAATTCCCAGCCAGAAGCGCTGGTAGTGTCGATTTTGGCAGGAGTGCCACTCAGCAAGCTCGAACCAGCTTTTCCGGGGCGGGGAGTGCTGCGGGTGATGCCGAATACTCCGGCAACGGTAGGGGCGGGAATGAGCGCGATCGCTCCGGGAAAACTCGTGCAACCGGCTGATTTAGAATTGGTAAAGCGCATCTTTCAGGCCGTGGGAGAAGTGGTAGAAGTACCTGAGAGTATGCTCGATGCGGTGACTGGGCTTTCGGGTTCCGGGCCTGGTTATGTAGCAATTTTGATAGAGGCCTTGACAGATGGCGGAGTTTGTGCAGGACTGCCACGGGCGATCGCCTCTCAATTAGCTTTACAAACAGTATTTGGTACAGCGAAGCTAATGCAAGAAACGGGAATGCACCCGGCACAATTGAAAGATCAAGTTACGAGTCCCGGCGGTACAACTATTGCGGGAATTGCTAAATTAGAGAGTAACGGCTTTCGTTCTGCACTGATCGAAGCAGTGAAAGCAGCTTGTTTGCGTTCTCAAGAATTAGGTAAATAAAAACAGAGAATTTAAGATGGCTTATAGCGACTTCAAGCTGAAGGAACTTGTCAAGCAATTTGACTTAACTCTTAACGAAAATCAAGATTTGTTTGCCGATATATCAGAAGTAGAATCTAGCGAAATCCTGAAAGTAGCGTTGAAAGAAAACGCAGCATTAGCAGTAGATATAAATACGGAAAAAGCTCGATCAGAACTGATTATTGCACCAATTTTACTTGAAGTTAGGCGGCAGTTAAATTATCAGATTGGTTTATTTTCAGGTTCCGAGTTTAATGTAGCTCCTGAAAAAGGATTAAATGGAACCTGTGATTTTTTAATGAGTTTGTCAGCGGAACGGCTGTTTATCAGCGCCCCTGTGATTACCCTTGTTGAAGCTAAAAAAGAAGATATTAAGGCTGGTTTCGGGCAGTGTGCAGCGGAGATGTTAGCGGCTCAGTTATTTAATGAGGAAGAAGGAAATCAGATTCCCATCATTTATGGAGCCGTGACATCGGGTACTGTGTGGAGATTTTTGAAGTTAGAGGGCAATATTGTTTCTATTGATGCGATCGAGTATTATCTGAGCGATGTCGGAAAAATTTTAGGGATTTTATTAAGCGCTATACCCAAATCCCCGACTTCGCCGAATTTGTCTGGATTCTAAAACGGCGATCGCATTTTACATTCACAGGAGTTATATCATGTCCGGTCGATTACCCTGATTCCTGTAGGGGCGGGTTCACCAATAATATTTGCCAAAAACGGACAATCTCACAAACCCGCCCCGGCAATTGTATTATGGGCGATCGATCGGACATAATATTACGCATCAATACCAAAAAAACCGGGTTTTTCCTCAGTGTTAAAGGCTAAAATGCACTATTTCCGTAAAAAACCAGGTTTCTGTATCTAGGACTAATTCAGCAACGGAGGACACGGCAATGCCGTTTCCCTACCGCAAAATAATCAATCTTCCAGGCTTGGATGTAACCATCACCCGATTAATTGTAGTGCCGTGTCCTGACTGTGGGTAATATCAATCGCTAGCTGCTGTTTCCAATTTCTGCCCAATTCTCGGTTCCGTACCATTCAACAGACGCTGAATATTGCTCCGGTGCCGTACAATTACAAACACACCGCCCGCAATTCCAAACAATACATAAGCCAGCGGCTGATGTAAAGCAAACATCAATCCAGCAACGCTAATTGCCCCTATAATCGAACTTAAAGAAACAATTCGCGACACCGCAAATACTATCCCGAAAATTCCGAAAGTTCCCAAACCAACTGGCCAGTACAAACCCAGCAAAACTCCCAAACTCGTAGCCACAGATTTACCGCCGGTAAACCCCAGCCAGATTGATTTGCTGTGGCCCAAAACAGCAGAGAAACCGGCCAAAGTTGCCATCCAAGGGAGGAGAGTTGCAGTATTTTCTAAACCTGCCGCGGTTGCTAGCTGGCTGGTAAAAGTGAGAGAGTAAATGTAGCGGATTAGGACGATCGCACTTACCCCCTTCAACACATCAACCAACAAAACCCCCAACCCCGGCCACTTCCCCAAAGTCCTCAGTACGTTAGTCGCACCAGTCGAACCCGAACCAACCTCTCGAATATCAATTCCTAGCATCCATTTCCCCAAGGCGTACCCCGTAGGAATCGAACCCAGCAGATAAGCTGCTATTAGCAATGCGCCATTTAAAATTATCCAGCTAGCCATTTTTTAATTTGATATTTCGTGTACAGCAGAAGGAAGAAGGCAGAAGGAAGAAGGAAGAAGGAAGAAGAAGGAACAACCAATTCCGGTCAATTTCCCTCTGAGTTTCTTCAGTCCGCGCAGGCGGACGAAAGTTTGTATAGCAGCGAATTATATTCGCCCGGACTTGCTCAAAAATCCTTAGCAGTCGTCAAAGTTTGCGGATCGGCAGCAAAGGCCAGCCATAACGGAAATTGCAGGATTGACAAACTAATTAAATCCTCAGTTTCATCAATGACAATTAGTGGCAATTTACCATCTTTCACCAGTCGATCGGCTTTTTGAGCCAAAGCCTCCGCAGACTCAAACATAATAATCCCCCTTTCCGGGCCAAAATCGCTGCGAGTAATGCCCAAACAGTCCTGCAAACCCCGGCGCCACTCTCCCAAACGTTCGGGACTGTTGGCGAGCACCAAAGTCCGCACCCGTCCGCCGTAGACGCTTCTGAGTACAGAAATAATTGTCGAAGTAATCAAGATATTTTGCAAGCGCGAACCCATAGTCCGCAAAGCACCCCTTCCTCCTTGAGTGAAAAACCAGTTAGAAACTCGTTCTGCGTGGATGGGTTCAAAAGTGCGGCGGAGTTGCCAAGGCGGGCCGTAGTAGTCGGGGACAGTGCGGTATTGATCGAGGGTGCGGCGAATTTGTTTGGCTTGTTCTTGAAATCCCTGTTCGGCAAATTTGGGATTTACCGGTGCTGAGGATTGAGACTCCTCAGCAGCAGTTCGCTGTGGTGTCTCTTGCACTGGCGGTGTCAAATCTAAGAGTTCTGCGGTGGCGGCCAAATCCTGCAAACTGCCTACTAGATAGTCTTTGAAACCTTGGACTCGAATTGCTAAATCTTGGGAAACGCCGGCAAAAGTGGTTCGCATTTCCTTTTGAATTCGATCGCGCCGGCGTTCTAGTTTTTCTACTTCGATTTGTAGCGCTTGTTTGCGCTGATCTAGTTGAATCAAGCCGTCTTGTACCAAACGCCCGATCGATGCTTGAGCCTGGCCCAACGCTTCTATAGCATTGGCTTTGTCGGCTTCCAATGTGGCAATTTTTTCAGTCAAAGCTTGTTCTTGCTGCTGCAATTCTTGGACTCTCTCTGCCAACTGTTCGGTAATATTTTCTGGGATGTGCGTTACCGTTTCTGGGATTGCTGTTGGCTGGGAGTCTGTGGGAGGCTCGATTTGAGCGATCGGACTTTCTGATTCGGCCTCGTCGGTGTTGGGTGGAATTTGGGCGATTGCGCCTGCTTCGTCCACGAATTGGGCGATTTCGGCATCTTCCTCGTCCAGCGGCGGGTCTGTTTCCGGCGGGAGTTGGGCTGGCAGTTCATTTTCGTCGATCCACAAATCTCGTGTTTGAGATAGAACTTGGTACTCCGTCTCATTCACGGGTAAATCGACTTCGCCGTCACCGCTTGGGGCGACTGGTTGTGGTTGCGGTTCTTGGGTTGGAGATTCGTCTGAATTCATGGGAAATTTTGTTCGGCGTGGGCACGGAAAAGTTAAAAATTTAAAATTAACAACTTTTTTAGTCTTGACGGGGACAGCGCTGTTCTAAGCAAGCCTGTAGCATTTTACGATCGAACAGAACCGGCAGAAAGTGAATGCTGTTAATTTCTTTGAAATAGAACAAAATCGGCACAGCGGGCCAAAATATCCGCCAATTTTGCCATTCTCGGTAAGGAAAGCGGCGGATTAAGTTGGACGATCGATAAATGTCCAAATCAGTTGGGGTAAATTGCAGCCGGATGGTGGCAGCTTGGTACATCAGAAACAAGCCGAACAGCGAAAGTGGCAAACTCACCCACTTCTGCACGAACAGCAGCGCTAGGCCCGCCAGTACCAGGACTAGGGGAATGGCATAACTCGGGGCGAGTTCGATCGTACTTGCCGGCGCAGTCGAAGAGGCAGTGCTATTCACGGGTTTAAGTTAAACGAATTTTGTCAATACTTTATATTTTACCGTTTCCTAGCTTACAAGCCTTTGAGTACGCTAGAGCCCGTCCCCTGAAACATCAGCCAAGTCAGGAAAAAGTTCACAATAAAAATAGCCAGTAAAGCCGTCACCACCGCCGTAGTAGTCGATTGGCCGACGCCTTTTGCCCCGCCGGTGGTGGTCAAACCCCAGCTAGTGCCGATTACAGCAATCAAACCACCGAATACAAAAGCCTTAATTGCCGCGCTGCAAATATCCCACAGACTCAGGAAATTGCGGACTGATTCTAAAAACACGCTTTGAGAGATGCCGTACATCGTCGTAGCAATCAGCAGTCCGCCCGCGACGCCGGTGACGAGACACATGATAGTTAAAATTGGCAGCATCAAGCAGCAAGCAAGGACGCGGGGAATTACTAAATAGTCGATCGGGTCTGTTCTGAGCATCAGCAGGGCATCTATCTGTTCTGTTACCTGCATCGTGCCGATTTCCGCTGCAAAAGCCGAACCTACCCGTCCCGTCACGATTACGGCTGTTAAGACGGGGCCGAGTTCGCGCGTCAAAGACAAAGCCAAAACGCCACCGACGACATTGCCTGCACCGAGGTTAATAAACTCCCTCGCTACCTGAATAGTAAATACCATGCCGACAAAACCCGCAGTCAGCAAAGCAATCAGCAGAGATTCCGGGCCGACTGCTGCCATTTGGTCGAGGGTGTTGCGGCGGTGAATTTTGCCCCTCAGCAAGTGCAGCATGACTTGGCCGCCCAATAAAGCTGCTGCCAGCAACCGCTGACTCCACAAACTGAGGCTGGAAGATGTAGTGGTGCTCAAGGGGATTTCGAGTATAGAACAACTGCCAAAAATGAAATTTATCTACAAATCTTAAACAAGTTTTTTCTCTAACATTTAAGATTTCTGACAGAACCGGCCACTGAGGGCGATCGCTGCCTATTGTAGAAAAGGACAAGTTTTGTTTGCTTGTACCTTTCGGCAGTTTAGCTGAATTTACTGACTCTTATGAGCATTTTTCCCAATTTTCTTCGCTCTGTACTGCTGACGGGCCTGTTGAGCTTTGTCGCCCCCGTATTGTTAATCGGCGCAGGATTGACTAGCTTTTCGCTGATTGGCTTCGTGCCTGCTCTCCAAGGAGTTGGTCGTTCTGGAGAAGAGCTGATTTTGCAGTTCTTAGCTACTTTCGGCAGCGGCTGTCCCCTCCAGGGTTTTTTCGTAATCGGTCTAACTTTTAGTTTGGTGGGTGCTTTGTTTGATACCTACGCTTCTTATCAGCATTCGCGGTGGAGTTAATCGAACCTTCGATTTTAGATTTTAGATGAGAATTCCTCGAGCGAATCTAAAATCTAAAATTGCTGGGTTCGGGTTGGATCGGATACCCGCCCCTTTTGATGATTTTACAATACCGATCGCGAATGTTCGGAAATGCGATCGCTCTTTTTGCGGAAAACCGAATTCCCCAGTTTCGGGAGCTGGAATATATTAAATACAAGTTGAGTCAAGTGTTTCTCAACCCCTAAAAACTTCAGATAGTCGAGGTATTAGTTATGGCACTTATTCGTTGGGAACCTTTGCGGGAAATGGACTCCTTGCAGCGAGAAATGAATCGGTTGTTTGATAGCTTGACACCGGCAACCGATCGCGCATCTAACGGTGTTGCTTTTGTACCCCCCGCCGAACTCGATGAAACTCCCGAAGCAATCCACCTTAAATTAGAAGTTCCAGGCATGGAAGCTAAGGATTTGGACGTACAAGTAACCGCCGAAGCTGTTGCTATCAGTGGCGAACGCCGTCTGGAAACTAAGAGTGAAGATAAAGGCATGACTCGCTCTGAGTTCCGCTACGGTTCGTTTCGCCGGGTGATTCCCCTACCCGCACGGGTTCAAAATGACAGCGTACAAGCTGAGTACAAAAATGGAGTTTTGCACCTGAATTTGCCCAAAGCGGAAGCGGAAAAGAACCGCGTGGTTAAAGTTCAAATCGGTGGCTAATAATTGTTTCCTACTTTAGTTAGTTAATTAGTAGGGGGGCGCAAGGCACCCCCTATTTGTTTTGGGAATTGATTATTGGTCATTGGGAATTGATAATTGGGCCGAAAAGCATTGGGCATTGCGAGTTTGAGGAATGATCTTTCCTTCTTCCTTCTTCCGACTTCCCTCGGACTGACATCCGTTACATCCGTTACATCCGTTACATAATCCGTTGCCGAACTTCTTCCTTCTTCCTTCTTCCTTCTTCCGTTACATCCTCAGAAAGCGAATCCGTTGCCGAACTTCCTTGTTCCCATTCTTCAACCGTGCTAAACTCAAAAAGGCAATGGTTGGTGAGGAGACTTGCGTGCCGAGTCAGGGAGTTGGAGGAAATGGAATTGCATCTGAGTTTGGAGACTTAACCGGGATGACTCGCGAAGAAGTCGATGATTTTTTGCGCGGATTGGGTGCTAAGGTAAAAATTTCTTCAGGAAATTATGTTGAATACAAATTTTCTGACAGGTCAAAAGTCATCATCCGCACTAATAGTGAAGTTGTTCGCCTGCGGGCACCGCGATATGGCTCAGATGGTAGAAGAATAAACTGGGGTTTGCGTCTTGACAAAGATGGTAGCGTACTCCAAACACGCGATGAATTTGGCAATCAGATTCCTGATACGCACATTACTGGAGAAAAAGTGAGTAATTAATATGCCTGATGACTACAACTTGCTTAATTTAGGTGGACTTACATCCCTCGTGAAAAATGTCAATGTGTCTTTGTGGGGGAATGAAGTATTACTGGAATGTATCTACGATCCTACAGGCGCTCAATTGCCTTACTCTTTAGTTTTTCAAGACTGCCGAGAAATTATGTGGGAGGTGCATGATGAAGAGGAAGTAAAAGAACCATTAGCTGATTTGATTGGTTTTCATTTGGGTGAAAACGCGCACCGGAAAGCAGCTTTGATTCATACTGATATTTTTGAAATTTCTATTTTGTACGGCAGTTTTAGCATTCACAAGGGAGAAAACCTAAATGCTGAAGATTTAGAGACAGAGGTTTTGGTATCACAAGCGCAAGCAGTCGTTTAGTAATTTCGATGTTAGCTGTGAGATTTTAGATAAAAGACTTGGGAATGAGTTGAGAAACAGAGGTTTTGGTATCACAAGCGTATTGCGTAGCTACTTGCAAAAGGTAATGTGCTAAACTCGAAAAGGCAATGGTTGGTGAGGAGACTTGCGTGCCGAGTCAGGGAGTTGGAGGAAATGGAATTGCATCTGAGTTTGGAGACTTAACCGGGATGACTCGCCAAGAAGTCGATGACTTTTTGCGCGGACTGGGTGCAGAAATCAGAACTACTGACGGGGGTTATCTTGAATACGAATTTGCCGATCGTTCGCGAGTCAATATCCGTCCTGATGGTGAAGTTGTACGCACCCCAGCTCCCAGATACGGTTCAGATGGCCGAAAAATAAACAAAGGTTTGCGTCTTGACAAAGATGGCAGCTTGGTCAAAACACGCGATGAATTTGGCAATAAGATTCCTGGGACGCACAATACTGGAGAAAAAGTGAGTAATTAATATGCCCGATGACTACAACTTGCTTAATTTAGGTGGACTTACATCCCTCATCACAAATGTCAATGTGTCTTTGTGGGGAAATGAAATTTTATTTGAATGTATTTACGATCCGACAGGCGATCGATTGCCTTATAGCATAGTATTTCATGACTGCCGAGACATCAGTTGGGAGGTGTTCCATCCTGAAGATGTCAAAGATCCTGAAGCTGATTTGATTGGTTTTCATTTAGGTGAAGACGCGCACCGGAAAGCAGCTTTAATTCATACTGATATTTTTGAAATTTCAATTTTGTACGGCAGTTTTAGCATTCACAAGGGAGAAAACCTCAATGCTGAAGATTTAGAGACAGAGGTTTTGGTATCACAAGCGCAAGCAGTCGTTTAGTAATTTCGATGTTAGCTGTGAGATTTTAGATAAAAGACTTGGGAATGAGTTGAGAAACAGAGGTTTTGGTATCACAAGCGTATTGCGTAGCTACTTGCAAAAGGTAATGTGCTAAACTCGAAAAGGCAATGGTTGGTGAGGAGACTTGCGTGCCGAGTCAGGGAGTTGGAGGAAATGGAATTGCATCTGAGTTTGGAGACTTAACCGGGATGACTCGCCAAGAAGTCGATGACTTTTTGCGCGGACTGGGTGCAGAAATCAGAACTACTAGAGATGGTTATGTTGCATATAAATTTTTTGATAAGTCAACAGTAATGATCCGTCCTAACGGTGAAGTGATTAGAACGGCTGCACCGAAATCTGGTTCAGATGGAAGAAATATCAACAAAGGTTTGCGTCTGGATAGAGATGGTAAATTATTGCGGACGAGAGACGAATTTGGTAATTTAATTCCAGGTACTCACAATACGGGAGAAAAATTAAATGAGTGATTGGAAGGATGACTATAACTTGCTTGGATTGGGTGGTTTTACATCTTTAATCACAAAAGTAAACGTATCTTTATGGGGAAACGAAGTATTAATTGAATGCGTCTACAATCCCGAAGAAAGATTGCCTTATATGCTGGAATTCAAACACTGTCGCGATATCAATTGGACTGTACACGATGAAGAGGCAGTTAGCGAACTGGAAGCTGAATTCTTCGGAATTTCTTTGGGCGATGCCGAACACCGCAAGCCTGCGGTGATTACTACAGACATTTTTGAAATTTCAATTTGGTACGGCAGTTTTAGCATTCACAAGGGAGAAAACCTAAATGCTGAAGTAGCAGATTTAGACACCGAGGTTTTGGTATCACAATCGCCAGCAGTCTTGTAGCCATTGAAAAGCACCGCGCCGTTAAATTCCCAAGCCGTTAGTAATATTATGTCGTGTAAAATAACTATTACAGTCCTGGACGCACTCCGACTCCTCGAAACTCGGTTTTTTACCTAATCGGCGGGTTTTAACGCGTCTTTTCGTAAAAAACCAGGTTTCTGGGCCCCCATGCGTAAGTCCTATATTATTAGGTTTGTAGTGAGGACTGAAGTCCTCATCAAAATCTGAGGATTGAAGTCCTCACTACAAAAGAATTACCAATTTTTCAAAAAAGACAGTAGGTATTGTTGCGCGCCTCAGTTTACGATACTTAATAGAACTTTTTTCCCAGATGAGGTAAAACACAATGCCTGATATTGTTGATATTGCCGTAGGTGCGGGTTCGTTCCAAACCCTCGTAACAGCCGTGCAAGTAGCTAATTTAGTAGACGCGCTCAAAAGTCCGGGCCCTTTCACTGTCTTTGCACCCACTGACGATGCCTTTGCGAAATTGCCGCCGGGAACTATCACAACCCTAGTGCAGAACGTTCCCCAACTGACTAGGATTTTGATGTTTCATGTCGTCTCCGGCAAGTTTATGAAAGCTGATTTGGCAAAACTCGGTTTTGTTACTTCCTTGGAAGGTTCGCCGATTAAAATTGATTGTTCTGACGGTTTTGAGGTGAAAAATGCTACAGTTGTCGCTGCGGATATCGAAGCTGATAACGGCGTCATTCACGTCATCGATAACGTGATTTTAATGGGATAACTTCGCCGTTTAATCTCGCTTCGGGAGCGAACCTGGTGCTTTGCGGTGCCGATTTGCTCCCGATCGCACGCTTTATTTTATCGGTTGAAGGTAATTTCAATATAAAAAAGTTGTCTTTTCGCCGGATGTATTTTAAGATGATTGTTTGCCAAAGTTTTAAAATCAATAATTATAATATAAGCAAACCAGTGTGGTGAGCACTATGCAAATCCTAGCCGCCAGCCTCAAAGCAAAAGTCCGCCAGCGTACCTTGGAACTGCAAGTTCTCAACCAACTTACGGAGAAAATACAACTCGCGGCTGGCGCTGATGAAATTTGGTCTGCGTGTCTGACACATCTCGATCGCCTCATTCCCACAGAGACGATCGCAATTTTGACGCTACCGGACGATCGACTATACCTGCAACACTTACAGCCCTTAAGTGCTAGCGCCCAAGCCGAAATTGAAGGGCGCTTGCAAGCTGCTGGCGCTGAATGGCTTGCTGGCAATCGGGACTGGGCGCACAACATCGCTCCGCCACCAATTGCTCAGTTTCAGTCGGTCTTGATGGCACCAGCCCACCCGGATGAAAGTGAAGAATTGTTGGGAGTATTTTTCATTGGTGCAGAGCAGGCAACTGCTTTTAATTTGGAACACCTTTGTTTGCTCCACACGGTCGCTCAAATTTGTACAAAACAGTTAACTATTTTAGCAGCTAAAACGACCATTGTCAAGGATAAAGTTAAAAATAATTGGGTTCTGGATTCGGTAATTCAAGAACTATTGGTGCGGGCTGTAATGGACGTGGCCCCGGACAGAGTTTTTGCGAAAGATAGAAACTTTAGATACATTTTTGTCAATCAAAGTTTTGCTGAATATGTGGGGAAAAATGTTGAGGAAATTATCGGCAAAGATGATATTGAATTAGGGTTTTGTGCCGAATTAGTATTTGGCGATCGCAACGGCAAAATTAGGGGCATCCGCGAGGAAGATCGAGCTGTGCTGGCTGGGGAGAGGGTTCGCAATCCCTACCAGGCGATCGTCTTTCAAGGTGGCAAACAGCACATCTTTGACACGCAAAAAGTGCCAGTGTGCGATGCAGAGGGTAATATATTTGGGGTTTTGGGTTTTTCTAGAGAGATTGGTCAATTGCAGGCCACAGATGAAGCCAGGAATCAAAGCCAAGCCCAACTGCAAAAAATTACTGCTAGCGTACCGGGTACGGTATATCAAATTGACTTGCATCCAGACGGCTCAATGGCCTTCTCGTTTGTGAGCGCGGGCTGCCGAGAATTGTATGAAATAGAACCAGAGGCTGCTCAGCAGAATTTTAATGTAATTGTTGACATGATTCATCCCGAAGATCGAGATGATTTTCTCAACTCGGTGACGCTTTCTGCTGAAAATTTGCAGCCTTGGCGCTGGGAAGGAAGAATTGTCACTCCGTCAGGAAAACTTAAATGGGTGCAAGGAGCTTCTCAGCCAGAATTTCAAGCATCGGGGGAGATAGTTTACTACGGCTTGTTCACAGATATTAGCGCCCGGAAACAAGCTGAACGGAAGCTGCAACTTTATCAACAAATCTTTTTGAAATCCAACGATGCGATCGCGATCTTAGACCCCCAAGGCTATTACTTAGAAACAAATCAAGCTCACACGGCTTTGCTGGGCCACAGTTCGTCTAAATTGTGGGGAAAAACCCCGGCAACTCACATGGGAGAACAGGGATTTGCCTCGGTAATGCAAAGCTTGGCAGAAACTAGGAGTTACCGAGGCGAAATGACCTTTATTAAGGCTGTGCAAGAAGGAACAGTTGAGGTCGAGGTTTCGGCTTTTGCGGTTTTAAATGATGCTGGGGATGTAGTTTGTTATGTAAGTGTCAAAAGAGACATCAGCGAACGCAAGCGAGCTGAGGAAAAACTAAAACTTTACCGAGAAATATTTTTAAACTCCAACGATGCGATCGTCATTATCGATGCTGACGGGTTTTTCGTCGAACAAAATCTTGCTCACCAAACACTTCTAGGATACACAGACGCGGAATTAGAAGCAGAAGCTTCGCCGCTGGTTGCGGGGGATCGCTTTTTGGCAATTGCCCAAAGTTTAGCAAAAACAGGAAGTTTTAGGGGCGAAATTACTAACTCCACTAAAAAAGGCCAGACGCTGGCGATCGACGTTGCGGCATACTCTGTGATTAACAACGCCGACGATGTAATTTGTCATGTCTGCGTCAAGCGCGACATTACCGAACGCAAAAAAGGAGAAGAAGAACGGCAAAAATTTGTGTCGCTGATTGAAAACAGCAGCGATTTTATCGGTATGGCTACCCTGAAAGGCCAAACGCTGTTTGTCAACGAAGCCGGACGAAAACTGGTGGGTGTAGAGAATCTTTCGGCAGTGCTTTATACGGAGATATGGGATTATATAGGGCCCTATTTTCAACAGAAATTCAGTCAAGAGATTTTACCAACAATTATCAGTCATGGCCAGTGGCAAGGCGAAGGTCAAATGCAGCACTTGGCCACCGGACAACCCATTGATGTTGTGATGAATGCTTTTCTGGTCAAGCACCCTCAAACCACCGAACCGCTGTGCTTTGCTGCGGTAATTCGCGATGTCACCGAACGCAAGCAAGCTGAGAGAAGGCTGCGCGAACAAGCAGAACAAGAACGGCTGGTTTCGGCGATCGCCCAGCGAGTCCGGCAGTCTCTCAACCTCACTCAAACTCTGAGCACTGCTGTACAAGAAGTGCGGCAGTTGCTGGGCACTGACCGCACCGTAATTTATCGTTTTGAGTCCGAGGAAACAGCGCTGGTTGTTGTGGAATCTGTAGGGGATGATTGGATGCCCCTGCTGGGCAGAAAAGTTCAAAGAACATCCTTTGGGGAAAGTTTTGTATGGCTGTACAGTGCAGGAACAATTCAAGCAATGGCAGATATTTATACTGCCGATTTGAGCGAGGAACACCGAGATTTACTTGCTAGTTTGCAGGTAAGGGCTAATTTAGTTGTACCAATTTTTATAGGGGATGAAAGTCAGGGGTTGGCAGTCGAATATTCGCCGGAAACTCGAAGTGAACTGCCGGGAAGGAGTTTGGAAACGAGTCAAAATCGGTTGTGGGGATTGCTGATTGCCCATCAGTGCAACGCTCCGCGTGTTTGGACTGATTCTGAGATGGATTTGCTGGGAAGGTTGAGCGTGCAGTTGGCGATCGCCATTCAGCAATCTACTCTTTTTGAACAAGCGCAGCAGGCCCGAGAAGCGGCCCTAGAAGCCTCTCGAATGAAGTCGCTATTTTTAGCAAATATGAGTCACGAAATCCGCACTCCGATGAATGGAGTGATGGGGATGACTGATTTGCTGCTGAAAACAAATCTTACTCCCGAACAACTTGACTTTGTACAGACGCTGAAACTCAGCGGTCAAAATTTACTCTCCATCATTAACGATATTCTGGATCTCTCCAAACTGGAAGCAGGAGAAATGCGCTTAGAAACAATCGAATTTAACCTCAGTATCTGTCTGGATGAAGTGCTGGATTTGTTGGCTAATCCAGCACAAGCAAAAGGTATAGAAGTGGTGGCGCTGATTGACAGCGATGTGCCGCTGCAAATTAAAGGCGATGCAGCGCGGTTGCGGCAAATACTCACTAATTTAATCAACAATGCTATTAAGTTTACAGAAGCAGGAGAAGTGGTAATTGAGGTTGCTAATGCTAGTAATCCTGGGTTGTTGGCAGGTAGCGATAATCAGAAAATTTTAGAGAATATCGAACCGTTAAAAATAGAAAACAATGACTCTATGCTCCTGCTGTTTAAAGTCACAGATACAGGAATTGGGATTGCTCCCGAAGACAAAAAAAAGCTGTTTCAATCTTTTACTCAAGTTGATGCCTCTACGACAAGAAAATACGGTGGCACAGGTTTGGGGCTGGCTATTTCTAAGGAGTTGGTGGAGTTAATGGATGGGCAAATCGGTGTGGAAAGTACCCCTGGTCAAGGCTCGACTTTTTGGTTTACTGTGCCGACAGTTACGGAAAATTTAACCGCTGTCGGGACAGCGTGTGACGTGAATTTTGAAACGGTGCTGGCGGGGCGAAAAATGTTAGTTGCCAGCGATAAGCCGACAGTGCGAAAAGTGCTAGTGAGAATGGCTGTTTTGTGGGGAATGGAAGTTGAGGAGGTTGAGAACGGTTGGATGACGATCGCATCTCTGTACAAAGCTGTTAGCGTTAATTCCCCTTACGATATCGTTTTGGTTGATATTCAGTTGCCGGAAATGGTGGCGGGAAGTCTCGAACGCTTGAGGATTTCTGAGCCGGCAATGCAGCAGACGCATTGGGTGGTACTGACTTCAATGACTCAGCTTGCAGAGGCGAAACGCTTGGTTGATAGCGGTTTTAGCGGGTATTTAACTAAACCTGTTAAAGCTCACCGACTATTTGATTGCTTGGCGAATGCGATCGCCCCGATGACGCCGATTGATGAGCCGCTGGCAAATCCCACCTCCAATCGAGCCTCAGCTATTGACAACCGGCAGTTAGGGAGTTTAAAGATTTTGTTAGTTGAAGATACTCCAATTAATCAAAAAGTGGGTCTCAATCAACTCAGAGTTTTGGGATGCGCGGCGGATGTCGCGAATAACGGCGCAGAGGCGCTATCTATGGTTGCTCTGAAAAAGTATGACATTGTGTTGATGGACTGTCAGATGCCGGTTTTGGACGGTTACGAAGCAACGCGGGAATTGCGCCGCCGGGAAGTGGCAGATGATGCTGCTGGGAAGATGGAGCCACATCAAAAGACGGTGGTGATTGCGATGACGGCGAATGCTTTGAAGGGCGATCGAGAAAAGTGTCTGGCGGCGGGCATGGATGATTATATTAGCAAACCTATTGCGATCGAAAAGTTAAAATCGGTACTAGCAAATTGGTCGGCCAAGCTAAAAATTGGAACTCCCAAGTTTAATGGGGAGGAACTTCAAAACTCTGATCCCGATATCGAATCGGTAGTCGATATGGCACGTTTGCACGAAATTTCGGGCGCAGATTTAGAGTTTGAGCGGGAAATACTGCAAGCTTTTGTGGTGGATACTGCTAGTTATTTAGAAGCTGCTAAGGGGGCGATCGCCTCGGGAGATATGGAGACACTCGCCCGCCACGCTCATCAAATTAAAGGTGTCAGCGCTACGGCGGCGGTGCGGTTAATGCCCGATATGGCAGATCAGCTTCAAAGTCGGGCCGAATCTAATGATGTGGAGGGGGCTACAAAAATCATCGCTGAATTAGAAATAATTCTGGCGAGGGTTCAAAAGTTTGTGGCTACTGAGTAGTCAATCAATTTTCTTTGGAACCGGGCCATCGGGCCCGATCGCGCACGGATCTTGGCAGCCCCCGCAAGCGAGCGCGTGTAAAGATTTTTAATGTTTTATCAAGATGTTTATCTCAATGTGAAGGAATTGGGAACTCTTATAACATCTTGTGTGTTGTAACTTGTGACACTACTGTCTTAAGTTATTGTGGTCAAATATAAAATAATCATTAAGCCGATGGATATGAGGGTGCTTTTCGTCTATCGGCTTGAGACACCAAGACCAGCTTTTCGCTATGCCCGCCCATTAAGTGCGTATTTACGCTCAACGAGGTTTTATGACTCCAGTCATGTTACGCCAACTCTGGTCATTAATTGAGACCACCCAAGCTACTCTGTTAGTCAATTTAGACGATGCCACCCTGGTACAGTGGCTGCTGAAACAGTTAAAGACGAACTCTGCGCTTAATGGCAAAGAAGCAGATTTGTTGGACGAATACATCCAGTCTCGGCTGTCCCTAATCCGCGATTTAGCTGAGCAGCGGCTGGCACCAGAGCTACGGTGAGCGGATTCAATCAAAATCGGATAAATATTCCAGGGAAAGGCGATGATCGCTCGCGCTGGGCAGAAATAGCAGAAAAGAAACCGGGTTTCAGGGATAAATTTTAGGTTTGACGACCAGCCCTCCAGCCAGAAACCGGGTTTCTAACTTTGGGCTCCCAGCTTGCTCAAAAAAAACAGGCGGGTAGTCGGTGCACTTGCCGCTGTGCAGCACCGGATGCAGAACGGCTAATTTGAAACCGGAGGCTGTGTAGATCGCCGATCGCCACAGTTCTGACAGCTACAAGGTAGGATTGTCAGGAAAGCGTTCTATTAAAATCTATGCGTAAATGGGGATTTTTGCTACTAGCAAGTGTGTTGTTTGTGGCACCGTTGGCGTCTTGTAGGGATCGATCGGCACAAACCGGACAAACAACAGCAACAACTGCAGCGGGCGGCAACTCGCAACAAGGTTCCAGCCGGATAGATACAATTGTCAGCCGCGGCAAACTGATTTGTGGCGTCAGCGGCGAACTGCCGGGTTTTAGCTTTGTAGACGAAAAAGGCAAATATTCGGGATTGGATGTGGATGTGTGCAGGGCTGTGGCGGCGGCAATATTTGACGATCCCGAAAAAGTCGAGTACCGAAAACTCAACGCTAAAGATAGATTTACAGTTTTGCAGGCGGGAGAAATCGACATTCTCAGCCGAAATACCACCTACACCGCGAGTCGCGACAGCACTACCGGACTGGAATTTGCCCCGGTGATCTTTTATGACTCTCAAAGCATCATGGTCAAAAAAGACAGCGGCATCAAAAGTTTAAAAGATTTTGCGGGCAAATCTATCTGCGTGCAGACAGGTACGAGCACCGAACAAAATTTGTCTGACCAAATGCGAAAAATAGGAGTTAAATACACTCCTGTCGTGTTTGAAGATGTGAATTCTACCTTTGCTACCTATCAAGAAGGTCGCTGTCAAGGTGTTACTGCCGATCGATCGCAGCTAGTCTCGAAGCGGACAACTCTGCCGAATCCCGATAATAATGTTGTTTTGCCGATCGTGATGTCAAAAGAACCCTTAGCCCCAGCGGTAAAAAGCGGCGATCCTAAATGGGCTGATGCGGTGAGATGGATCGTTTTTGCGGCGATTGAAGCTGAAGATTTGGGAATTAATTCAGGAAATGTAGACCAAATTGTGGCAAGCACTACAGACCCCAGCGTCAAACGTTTGCTAGGAACAGAAGGAGATTTAGGTAAAGGTTTCGGACTCCCGAACGACTACGCCGTCCGCGTTGTGAAGAAAGTGGGGAATTACGGGGAAATGTACGATCGCAACCTTGGCCCCAAAAGTACACTCAAGTTAGAACGGGGTCAAAACAGACTCTGGAAAGATGGCGGTTTGCTTTACTCGCCGCCATTCCGCTAATTTTAGTTAACTGTTGACTGTTAACTGTTGACTGTTGACTGTTAACTGTTGACTGTTGACTGTTAACAGTCACGCACCAAAGCTATGTAGGGTGCGTGACGGTGAAAATCCCGATCGCCAATCGAGTAACTATCAAGTCATATCAAATCCGGTAGCATCGGAATAATTCATCTCTGCATTCTCTCCCTCTGCGTTCTCTGCGCCCTCTGCGGTTAAATCATTCCGATGCAACCGGAAACGATATCACGCACCAAAGCTCAATCTCGCCTGGATTTGCCAGCAGATTTATCAAATATAATTTAAATTATGAACCCAGAACCTCAACCGGGCAAAGCCCAGAAATTTCCCTATTTTAAAGATATATCAAAACTCCTGCGGGACGATCGCTTCTGGAAAATTGCCGTACAGGCGATCGCCCTAATTTTAGTAATAGTTGTGATCGCGATTCTCGCGGACAATCTGGGCGCCAATTACTCGCAACTGGGGATTGCATTTGGATTTGACTTTCTCAATTCCCAAGCATCTTTTGACATCGGCGAAAGCGTGATTCCCTACAGTCCCGAAAATACTTACAGACAAGCTTATTTTGTCGGTTTAATCAACTCGCTGCGGGTGATGGGTCTCGGCATTATTTTCGCAACAGTTGCGGGTTTGACGGTAGGAATTGCGCGCATTTCCGACAATTGGCTGCTGCGGAGTTTGGCTGGTTTGTATGTGGAAATTTTGCGAAATACGCCGTTATTGCTGCAATTATTTTTCTGGTATTTTGCAGTTTTCATTTCCCTGCCCAAACTCGAAGACAATCAGCAGATGAGGGGGCCGATTTACTTGACAAATCGCGGCATTGCTGTACCAACAGCGGTGGCTTTGCCGGGTTTTGAGATTTGGTTGATTCTGCTAACTGTCGGAGTTTTGGCGGCGGTGGCGCTGTGGATGTGGCGGGCGCGGGTGATGGTGGAAGAAGCTAAGCCGGGAAGACAGTTGTTTTGGGCTCTAGGTGCGATCGGGCTAAGTGCAATCTTAGCTTGGATTATCACCAAAAATCTGCCTTTTCGCCTAGATTTCCCCCGCCTGACACCAACATTGCAACTCGAAGGAGGATTAAAATTAACTCCAGAATTTGCAGCCTTGGTGACAGGGCTCAGCTTGTATACTGGCAGTTACATTGCAGAAATTGTCCGGGCCGGAATTCAGTCAGTATCCAGAGGCCAGTGGGAAGCGGGAAAGTCTTTGGGGCTCAAGTCTGGAACAATGATGCGGATGGTAATTTTGCCACAAGCTTTGCGGGTGATTGTGCCGCCTTTAACCAGTCAGTATCTGAATTTAGCTAAGAATTCGAGTTTAGCTGTTGCGGTTGCTTATCCCGACGTTTATTTTGTTGTGGGATCTCCCACGTTGAATCAGACCGGTAGGGCGATCGAAGCAATGTTAATTATCATGGTAACATATCTAACAATTAGTTTGATAGTTTCTCTGTTCATGAATTGGTACAATAAAACTGTACAAATCAAGGAAAGGTAAAGAGTTAATGTGGGAAATTTTACAACGGCGATCAAAGGAAATAGAAAAATGGCGTACAGGGATTTTAGTTTAGAGGGCGCAGTCCAAACATTTGAATTAAAGTATTCGGAAGTCGCCAATTTGTTTGGCAAAGAACCCAACTTAGAATGCAGCCAACTACTAGCAGAAACTCTCAAGCGCAGTGTACCGTTAGGTCTCGCAAGTAATACCCAGAAATCCCGCGCTGAAATGATTACAGCACCAATTTTAATTGAACTTAGAGAACAATTACAAAATCGAATTAGCTTATTTTCCGGTATTGACTTTAATGTTGACTCCGAAAGAGGCTTAGACGGTAGTTGCGATTTTCTAATTGGCAATTCATCAGGACTTTTGTTAGTTGTTGCACCAGTCATTATAATTGTAGAAGCAAAACCGGAAAATCTCAATAGTGAATTGGGACAGTGCGTAGCAGAAATGTTGGCAGCTAGAATATTTAATGAACGTGAAGGCAACGATATTCCGGCGATTTTTGGCGCTGTAACTAGCGGAAATATCTGGAAATTTCTCAAATTAAAAAATCAAGTAATTGAAATAGATTTGACCGAGTATTACCTCACCGAGGTTAATAAAATTTTAGGTATTTTAGCCAGTGCAATTAATAATTAATAATTAATGAGCAACCAATAAAATGGAAACAATACCTGTATTACCGCCCCCAGCCACCGAATCGCCTACCCCTTGGAATTGGGCGCGCAAAAATTTATTTAGTACCTGGTACAACAGCATTCTGACAGTAGTTTGCCTAATTATCGCCTTCCAAACTATTAAAGGAATTATCGTTTGGGCAACAACAAAAGCTCAATGGCGCGTATTAGAAGCCAACTTGCCGCTATTTTTCGCGGGCAGATTTCCCAGTGATTCTTACTGGCGCCTCTGGATAGTAACGGCCATAATTGCTTTGTTGGGAGGATTAACTTGGGGAAACATTCAGCGGCAAGAACGTCTTTGGAATCCGCCTTTACTAATTATACTCGGTGCTGCGGTTGTGGGTGCGGTCATTTCGCCGATCGACCTAACCTCTCGCCTTTACCTGCTAGCAAATATTATCGCAGCCGCCGCCAGCTATGCCATCGGAAGGCAAATTCACCCAAAAATCATGGACTGGATGCCTGCAATTTGGGTTCTTTCCTTCCCAATAGTTTTGTGGTTAATTAAAGGCGGGTTGGGTTTGACAGAAGTGTCAACAAATGATTGGGGCGGTTTAGTATTGACGCTGTTTTTAGCAGTTATTAGTATTGTGCTTTCCTTTCCTTTGGGAGTATTGCTAGCACTAGGGAGACAAAGTTCTTTGCCAGTTGTGAGATTGTTATCAACATTATACATTGAAATTATTCGCGGTTTACCATTAATTGGCATTCTGTTTTTGGGTCAAGTGATGCTTCAACTCTTCTTGCCGCCCGAATATCCGAAATTGGATAGAGTAATTAGAGCCATTGCTGGATTAACGTTATTTAGTGCAGCTTACTTGGCGGAAAACGTGCGCGGTGGCTTGCAGGCCGTGCCCAGGGGACAAATAGAAGCAGCTAGGTCGATCGGGCTCAATACACCCCTGCTTACAATTCTCATTGTACTGCCTCAAGCACTGCGAATAGTCATTCCGGCGATCGGCGGTCAATTCATCGGATTATTTATGGATACTTCCCTGCTCTCTCTATTCGGAATGTTAGAATTAATAGGAATATCCCGCGCAGTTTTAGCAAATCCATCCTATATCGGCAGATACGCCGAAGTTTACGTATTTGTCGGCATCATTTATTGGATATTTTGCTACTCAATGTCCCTAGCAAGCCGCAAAATTGAGCGAACTTTAGGCGTAGGTCAAAGGTAAAAAAATATCTGCGTTCATCCGCGTTCATCAGCGGTTTAAAAACAAAAAACTATGGAAACTCAACTAACAGGCCCCGAACAAGTAATCGTAGCAGAAAACGTCCACAAATGGTACGGACAATTTCACGTACTGCGCGGTGTCAGCATGACGGTAAACCGAGGTGAAGTGGTTGTGGTGATGGGGCCATCTGGTTCGGGAAAATCGACGTTTATTCGCACATTCAACGCATTAGAAGAATACCAACAAGGTAAAATTACGATCGACGGAATCGAACTTTCCCACGACTTACGCAACATTGAGACAATTCGCAGCGAAGTAGGAATGGTGTTTCAGCAATTTAACCTGTTTCCCCACTTATCAGTCTTGCAAAACGTCATGCTAGCGCCAGTATGGGTGCGCCGCTGGCCGAAGAAAAAAGCCGAAGAAGTGGCAATGCAACTCTTAGAAAGAGTGGGCATTTTGGAACAAGCAAAAAAATATCCCGGACAGTTGTCTGGAGGACAGCAGCAGCGTGTCGCTATTGCACGTTCTCTGGCCATGCAGCCTAAAATCATGTTATTTGATGAACCGACATCAGCATTAGACCCGGAGATGGTGCGGGAAGTTTTAGATGTAATGCGAAATTTGGCTCAAACGGGAATTACAATGGTGGTTGTGACTCACGAAGTCGGGTTTGCGCGCGAAGTTGCCGATCGCATTGTGTTGATGGATGGCGGCGTTTTAGTGGAAGAAGCGAAGCCGGAAGAGTTTTTTCAGAACCCGAAGGAAGAACGCACTCGCAAGTTTTTATCTCAGATATTGTAACTGATTTTAAAGTGTAGTCGGTGGGTTTGGCGACGGTAGCAGCAGTAAAAATCGGCACAATTAAGGTAAAATAAAAGAGTGTACAATCAGTCTCTATTTTGCTGAGATAGCTTGCAATGCCATCCACAAAAACTCTGCCGTTAGTTAAAGACTCGGAACGCCTAGAAAGTCGCCTCAAAGAAATCCCGGCGGTTCCTGGTGTATATTTAATGCGAGACGAGAGCGATCGCATCCTTTACATTGGCAAATCAAAAAAACTCCGAAACCGCGTCCGTTCATACTTCCGCGAAAGCCAAAATCTTAGTCCCCGCATCGCGATGATGGTGCAGCAAGTGCGCGAAATTGAATTCATCGCCACCGATACAGAAGCGGAAGCTTTAGCGTTAGAAGCAAATCTCGTAAAACAGCACCAACCTTACTTTAATGTCCTTCTGAAAGATGATAAAAAATATCCTTATTTGTGCATAACTTGGTCGGAGGAATACCCGCGCATTTTTATCACCCGCAAACGCCGGGCCGGTAGTGCCAAAGACCGCTACTATGGCCCCTACGTCGATACAGGGGCGCTGCGGAGTACGCTGCATTTAATTAAGCGAATTTTCCCCCTGCGGCAGCGCCCTCAACCGCTGTTTAAAGACCGTCCCTGTCTGAACTACGACATCGGGCGCTGCGTTGGCGTTTGTCAAGGGTTAACTTCGCCGGAGGAGTATCGTAAAATCATCCAAAAAGTAGCGATGATTTTCCAGGGAAGAACTCAGGAATTACTCGACTTGTTAGCGCCGCAAATGGAACAAGCTGCCGAAGATTTAAACTTTGAAACGGCGGCGCGCATTCGCGACCAAATTAAGGGTTTGCAGTCTTTGAGTGCGGGTCAAAAAGTCTCTTTGCCAGACGATACTGTTTCCAGAGATGCGATCGCACTTGCGGCCGATAGTCAGCACGCTTGCGTCCAATTGTTCCAAATTCGTGCAGGTCAATTGGTCGGAAGATTGGGATTTATGGCGGAAATACCCTCCCAACTCAGGGCGGGCACGGGGGCACCGCCCCTACAATCGGGGGGGGAAGAGTTATCTCAACTTTCTCTTTCCTTTCCTCCTGGGCAAGGGAGGGAAGGAGGGGGGGTAGAGGCCGGAGCGATTTTGCAGCGCGTGTTGGAAGAACACTATCAAAATGTCGAATCTGTAGAAATTCCCAGCGAAATTTCAGTGCAGTACGAATTGCCAGAAGGAGAAATATTAGCAGATTGGTTGAGCAACCGTAAGGGGCGAAAAGTTACCATTTTGACTCCGCAGCGGCAAACTAAGGCAGAGTTGATTGAGATGGTGGAACGCAATGCTGAGTATGAATTGGCGAGAATGCAAAGATTGAGCGATCGCAATTCTCAAGCAATGGAAGATTTAGCAGAAATTCTCGATTTGCCAGAAGTTCCTCGCCGCATAGAAGGTTACGATATTTCTCACATTCAAGGTTCTGACGCCGTAGCTTCCCGCGTGGTATTTATTGACGGTTTGCCCGCAAATCAACACTACCGCCATTACAAAATTAAAAATCCTGAAATTAAATCGGGTCATTCTGATGATTTTGCTAGTTTAGCAGAAGTTATCGGTCGCCGATTCCGAGGATTGAAGGAAGAAGAAAGTTCGGCAACGGATTTTATAACGGATTTAACGGATAGAACGAATAAGGAAGAAGAATTTAGCGATTTAGGAAATTCGGAAAAAATCAGCAATTTATCCTCAGTTTCTCGTACTATTTCGGACAAACCCGACTTAATTATGATAGATGGCGGCAAAGGTCAACTGTCAGCAGTTGTGGCTGTTTTGCGGGAGATGAATTTGCTAGAAGAGTTGCGCGTTGTCAGTTTGGCAAAGCAGCGAGAGGAAATATTTTTGCCGGGGGAATCTTTGCCACTGCCAACTAATTCTGAGCAGCCTGGGGTACAATTATTGCGCCGGGTGCGGGATGAGGCGCACAGGTTTGCTGTGAGTTTTCACCGGGATCGAAGAAGCGAGAGAATGAAGCGATCGCGCCTTGATGAAATTCCCGGATTGGGACACCACCGACAAAAACAATTGTTGGCACATTTTCGGTCGATCGACTACCTCCGTTTAGCGACTCCCGAACAGTTGGCAGAAGTTTCTGGGATTGGCCCGCGTCTGGCGCAGCAAATTTACGATTATTTCCATCCGTAAAGCCTTACCCAGCATCGGAGACGGGGATTTTCGGGGTGAGGGGGCGATCGGGCCGCAAGTCCCTATTTAGCCACTGTGAGGGAGGTATTCAAAAATTTTGCACAGGCCTATTGCAATCCCCAGAGACTTGTGGTATGTTTAGTTTCTGTGCGCGGGCATAGTTTAGTGGTAAAACTTTAGCCTTCCAAGCTAATTATGCGGGTTCGATTCCCGCTGCCCGCTTATGTCTATAAAAACCTCAAACCAACGATAAATCAACGGTTTGAGGTTTTTTATTGCTGATTTTTTGGGTTTTCAAGGGGTCTAGTTGACTAGAAATTGACTAGAAATTGGAGACAATTTGCCTCGTTTGAATACAAATTGAATACAATCCATACCTAGACTGGGTTTGAGCCGTTCTCATCCGCTAGAAGTCCCAGAATAGCGTTGATGTCAGCACCGACAACTTTCGTCGTTTTGCGCTGCGTTCTCAACCTATTGAGCAAGTCGGCCGCTTCTGGAAAATCGGGAAAATTTTTACTGGCTGCATCATTTTTTGATTTTTGTCTCAGGTCGGAGAGTTCGACTTCCCGTTCTGCGAGTTTCGCTTCAACTTCCTCGCGATCGCGCCGCACTTCCTTAAGCTCTTGCTCCAACATCTGCACCTTCAGTCCCAAATCGCCGTTGCGCTCGTGTAACTGATTTAGTTCTTTATCCCATTCTGTAAGTTGCTTGTTGGCCGCTTTCAATTCCTGCCTGAGTGATTCATCGTTGCCGTCACTCAGGCACTCAATTTTCCCAGCCGTTCCTCAATGGCGGCCATCCGTTCCATTACCGGGTCAAGGCGATCGGCTACAGCCTTGTCTACAGTGTCTACAATTTCTGTAGACGCGACGCTATCATTGCTTCGTGTAGACAAATCTGTAGGTGTTGTAGACAATGTAGACAGATGCGCTGTAGACAGTGTAGACGTGCCTGAGACTTCCTTGAGAATGCGTTGTGCAGCTTGACTAAGCGACTCACCGTCTAGCTTCTGAGCTTCTATCCAGTTCAGGAAGTGACCGGATGCTCTGAATGATACGACTTGACTTTGACTCATTGTAGACAGCTGTATACAGTATTTGTCTACAGTAACTGATATCTGTCTACACTGTCAACAATTTGTAGAAAAAACTTGTAGACACGAAAATCCCCCAATTAAGGGGGAGGGAATTGAGCCGTTAGTTGTCAGATAGTGGCTAAATTTTCCGCAGGTCGCAGAAGAGCATTGAGATTATCCGACCGCCCTTGTGTTTTTCGCGCTCTTGCCAGTCAACCTTGCAACTGATGCTCGTATGAATCTCAACGATGCGACCGTGCCAGTTGTAGCTAGAGTCCTCTGGTTTATTGCCAGCCACTTTGTCTCCGACTCTGAATGCTTTGAGCGGGTCAGAGCAGGGGACACCTGTGAGTAACTCTGTCAGTTTTTGCTTGTCGGAGTCGGAGAGTTTGGAGAAAGAATTACAAAAGTCCAAAATAGTTGGCAAAACTGCTTCACTTGCTTCACTTGCTCTACTAGCAAGGGTTGTAGCTTCACTCATTGCTTCACTCGGTTTGGTGAGTGAAGCAGCGAGTGAAGCAGCGAGTGAAGCTGTATCCTTTTCGCAGTGGGAGAGTGAAGCAAGTGAAGCAAAAGTCTGCACAATTCCAGACAAATAGAATTGCCCTTTGAGTGGATCAAGGCTGCCACCCTCTGTATGGCGTACTTTTTGAATTTTAGGGAAAATCTCTGAAAACCTTGCAAACACTTGATTTATAGCCTTTACAGGCGTGTCGTATTTGTTGGGTAGATCATGCCAAATCAGCTTGTTTTTGCGATCGTTCGTACTCTGTTCAATTTCCAATGTCCCCGTTTCTACATACCACCCTTGCAGTCGCTCCCACAAATCCTTAATGTAGATGCGGCCGCCAGCTTGTACCTCAATGCCAGCGTCGCGGACAAACTGCCAGATGTGGCGGCTTTCCTCCTGAGCCTTCTGCATGGCTTCCTTGGTCGCCTTGTAGTCGATACCCTCGGAAAGCAACAGCGGCCACCGCTCCAACATTTTGTTAAGCATCGCCGGGGCAATCTGTTCGAGAATGAACTTTTCATCATCCTTAAAGCGCGGGTCAGCTTCTAATTGCCCCTCAGCAGCGATCGCGTTTTTGGCGTAGGTCTTCTCAAAATTCAGAATTCCGTACCGACCCTCGATCGCCTCGGTTCCTCCGGTGATGGACGGCAACTTATTGCAATTAGCAAAGAAAGTAGCGATGGGTTTGTACTCATAACTATCTTTGCCCTTGCGTTCGATGTCGATCGGGTCGCCCGTGATGAATTGCTTGAGACTTTGGATGCCGTCGAGGTCTACTTTCGCCGTATTTTCAGAAGCCCAGTTACAAATACTTCCCTCTACTCCTGCCAGCGTGAACTTGCGCCCGGTATCGTAAGCTCGGAAGTCAGACAAAGACTTCCCAGTCATTCCGTTCCCGTAAACAGCAGCGAGCACGGCGCGGAGAGTGTCTTTACCATTGGAGCCTTCCCCGTGACAGAGCAAACCTTTTACGCCCCGCCCCGTCAACTTTAAGCGCGCCAATTTTAGGTTAAATGCAGCAGCAGCCGTCCGCAGGAAAATTTCTCGTTGGGATGGAGCCAAGCACTCTAAAAGGCGATCGCAATCTGCCGGGTCAATCGTGGGGTCATACTTGCATCCGACATAGGTATAGATATTTTTTGGATCGTGTGGCTCTACCTTGTAAGTGCCGTCAGCGTTGACTTTAATTACTCCATCAGGGGTGTTTAATCCATCAGGATTAATAGTATTTGGATCTACCGCAAAACCTGCAATCACCCAGTCATAAACCTGATTAATGCTTGCAGAATTGGCATATTTCTTGCGAGGGACGTGGCGAACCATTTCAACGTAGTTACTCAGATAATCGCGAATCCGCCGCTTTTCTACCACTTCTAGACGCAGCTCGTAATGAGTGCCAGTAAAGCAGTAAAGTTGCCCCGCGATAGACGCCCAGTGACCCTCAGAATAGAGATATTCCTCGGCTTTCAGTACAAAGTTTTGCTCTCCGACAGGCGCGGTGTCTGGGATGTAGTCGCTCTCACTACTAGAAGATGACAAAGATACTACATTCTCATGTGTGCGCGGGTGAGGAATTAAAGAAATATTAGGGTTTGAGGCGTTCTTTTTTCGATCGACCTTCTTAAGATTTTTTTCCCATTCTGCAAAGGTTGGAGCCTCGGCAACAGCTTCTAGAAAAGCATTCTCGCTCTTCCCTACGATTAGATCGTCCATTCCTTTAAATTTGCTATCCCAGCAAGTGATGTAGACGGTGCACCCGTTGTTAACAAGAAGGGTGGCGAATTGGATGATGGCAGCGCGGCAAGATGGGTTGGCCGCATAGTCAGAGTCAAAATCTATGTAATGAACGGTTCCCGGCTCCGCCCATTCCTCAACAAACTTTGCCAACTTTCCATCTTTCCCCCAATTCCAAACGCCAGTTACGGCGATCACTGCTAAGCCAATGCTTAGACCCGCCCCTGCCTTCTTAACTCCCTCTGTCCAATGTCGGGGGATAGATTTGTCGGCGTGAACTTTTGCCCAGTAATTTCTATCAGACATGGCTAGGAAGATTGCGTCGGGTTCCATGCCACTGGCTGTCAAATATTTGCGCTCTTTCTCGCCTTCGGGATGATGTGGTTTGTCTGGCTTGCCTTGTCCGTACAAGTTGCCGGCCTGCTGACCTGTTCGCCACAAAACACCTCGACCCCACCAGCCCCCCGTCTTGATAGGCACTTTGGGGCGGATGCGTTCGTTAAGCTCCTTGGCTGTCAGCGATTCAATGTTCAAGCGGGCGATCGCTTCGTCAACGGCTGAGCCCTGACACCACTCGATCAAGTGCTTATTAGAAATATATTTTGAAGTAGTTGAAACTTGCCCGTCGATCGAGTTAATATTGTGGGACATGATGATTTGTCTCGTCTTTCTAAGGGGATGAGTGAATTACCTAAAACCGTTGCACTCATGTCTCAATTGAAAGCAGCGGTTTTTTGGTGTCTAGAATTTGTTGAAAATTTAGAGCATAGGAGAGACCGCCCCGCTAGTTGACTAGGGGTGCGATTAAGCTGTCGTTACGAGCACAGCCACCTATTTCGGCGTCAGGAAATGGCACAAAGCTTTCAGGTGGCCCCCGATCGCATTCATATCGTGGCAACTCTACTTTTCCGGGAACCTCTACGGGTATGACCCAAAAAGTGTCCAAAATTTCGGAAAAACCAAAGGCTATAACGAGCGCGAGTTTTTCATTTGCGCTCAGTGACACGCTGTAGACCTTAACGAGAAATTTTGAGAGGGTGCGGATTAATACCCGCCAAAACATCGTGCGGGTAGGTTTTAGTTCCCTCTGGCGCTCCAAGACAAACTCCCATGATTCACCCTCTCTAGGGAGAAGCACTGTGCTTTCTAGTTTTTTCTTGAGAGTCGCAATGTCCATCGTTTTATTTTAGGAGAGAGCCGTAGAAAACAGCCGCTTGATGTGTCCGAAAATAGGATGCCGGGAGTTGTTCGAGCGATCTCGGATCATTTAAGTGATCCGAGACAACTGCCAACAACTGAAACGCTTGCTCAGAAGGTGCTACAGGTATACATCACGATCATCGATCATTTAAATGATCGATCACAACATGGAACATCTCCGAGAGGGTCTGCTGAGTGTGAAAATTGCCCAAAACGGAGTGAGAAACTGCAAACCCCCAAACCCCCTTCCAGAGAGGCTTGCAGGTATACCCTGCGATCACGGATCATTTAAATGATCCGCGACAACATATAGCACTCTCCACAGCCCCTAAAAATTGCTTCATTTTGGCTCTACTGGGCATTACTGAGCCCAGTGGATTTAACGATGTCGCAGCCGGGAGATAAGCCCTAGTTCAGCCCTCTCCCTTGTTTGGCCGCTACCGATCGCCCTGACCACCCAGAACCGCATCCCACGGTCGAGGTTGTGGTTCCCCCGGTGTTGGTGTTGGCGGGACTGCTACCCCGAGCTGAGGCAATTGCAAGTCGTTGAGGTAGTAGGCGTACTGATTGTCCTCCCCCCGTTGTGGGTAGAACTTGCCGTTAGTTTTCCAAAAGAAATCTTTACCTCGCAAAACCGCCAATACTAACTCTATCTCTGACTTAGTACCAGTCAATCTTAGGGCTGCTGTTGTTGGGATGTTTGGCAGTCTAGTCATCACTTTCCCCCTTCACAAACGGCATCAAAAACTCATACTCAGCCTTCGCGTCCCGGTAAGCTTGGCTACTGCCGGCTGATACTCCCCAAATTTCTTTAAGGATTTTATTCTTGCCGGTGATGCCCTTCGCGTGACATTGCAGAATTAATTCGATTTGTTCGCGCTGCCTAGTGGATAAATTCACTACTGCGAGTTCGCTAGAATCGCTCGATGTCTGATTCAGTAGCAGTTCTAGTGATTCTCTTATCGAATCGAGTTCTGCCTCTTGTTCGTCGGTTCGTTCGTTTGTTGCCAGAATTTGTTCTGCTTCCTGTTGTCTTTGTTTCTGAGAAATGTATACGCTTGTCGAGATTTCATCCACCACATCGGCGGTGATTGCCCGCTCTTTAATTGCCTCAATCTCCCCTTGCTCAGACAGTTTACGTGCGATATTGCCAGCGGTAACAGCACAAGCAATTGCAGCGCACAAGCTAATTATGCGGGTTCGATTCCCGCTGCCCGCTTGCTTCTATAAGAACCTAGAACCCTTGATAAATCAAGGGTTTTGGCGTTTCTAGGGCTTAGCCTCTATGGTTGCACAAGGCGTTTTGGAGACAATTTGGAGACAATTTGGAGGCAAAGACGGGCTGTTTGGAGACAAATTGGAGACAATTTGGAGACAAAATTGGAGACAATCAAGTGCCTAGCTCTGCCAATATGTCCAAAACTGCCTTCATATCATCCGGGTCAGCCTTCGACTTTTTACGCCGCGCTCTCAACCGATTGAGCAAGTCAGCCGCTTCCGGTAAATCCTTGCTGGCAGTGACTGATGCTTGTCTCAGGTCAGAGAGTTCCGATCGCAATTTAGCCAATTCCTCTTGAGATTCCGTCCATCTACTATCTAAATCCCGGAATTCCTCCTCTAGGTCTTTCCGATCAGCGCGCTCTTTCTCAAGTTGTGATCGGAGTGTTTTCACTTCCTCTCTCAACTTATTGGTGACTGCATTACTGGATTCTAGAAGTTTGGCGTAGTCAGCTTTTATTTTTTCCTTCTCTGCCTGCTCCTCGACAAAGAATGTACGGTTTTTATCCGCTTCCCTTGTCTGTCTTTCCAGCGATTCTTGGCATTTAGTTAGTCGCGTACTCCATATACCGGAGTTTGCAATAGCCCTGTCAACAGTTGCTTTGAGAGTTATTTCGGCATCCCTGTATCCCTGTATTTGGAGTGTCGATTGTTCTAGTTGATGTCTCAGCGCCTCATTTTCTGTTTGTAAGTTACCTAGTACAGCTCGGCGTAAATACACAGACTATTAAACAGCCAAGACTTTACCCTTATATGTCCAATTAAAAGGTTTGGCTATTGTTTGATTAAAGTAGTTAATAAAATTGAGGATGCGATTTTTCAGATCGTACTGACTGGTGAAACTTGCTCTTTTTAGTAATTTCCGCACCAAAATGCGCTCACCAAATCTCTATTTGATTAAGCCACGAAGAATGTTTTGGTGTGTAATGGAAAACAATTTGATGTGTTGGGTCACTTAAAAAAACAGCGCGGAATTTCATGGATTGAAGTATGCCGCTTTTTCCCTTAATACCGAGGTCGATATCTAAGCCTTCTTTTTCGGCAACCAAACGCACCAGTGATTCTGAGCCGGTGAGTATTCAGACAATCCATAATTAGATGCCATTTTTGGGCAGCCGGATCAGTTTCAATGAGGTGACGAATATTCAGTAAAAAATCGGACTCTGTTCTCGAATCTCCACAAGTTGGTTTAATAATCTTACCATTCGCAATGTTGAAATTTGCTATCAAGCTCTGCGTACCATGACGAATATATTCAAACTCTCTTCTGACAACTTTACCGGGTCTCATTGGCAAGTCTTTTTCCAGACGTTCAATAGCTTGAATCCCTGTCATTTCATCAATCGATATTGTGTGTTATCCTTGTTGAGCGCGTTCAATCGCAGTCAGATATAAGTCGCTAATATCTTTGACTTTTGCATCAAATTCTTCATCCACAGGGGGGGTTAACCAGTAGCGGGAGGCGTGTGGTTGCAGTTCTGCTTCTTTTAATAATCTACCAACATGGCGGACGGATATAGTTTCAATAATGCCTTGTTTCATTATTTGGGCCGCCACTTCTCTGGCAGAGAGAGTGACTTATTGGTCGTCCATAATCTGACGGTGAGGAACATGCCATTGCAAATAACTCTGTTACTTGTTCCATGCTAAATTTTGCCGGTGCGCCAACACGCTCTCGATCTTGTAATCTTTGTAAAATCGATAACTCTTTTCCCTCGCTCTCCAACCATCGGTTTCGCCCCTTCACGAGCCATCTGCCGATTAATCTCTAGGCTTCGGCTTATTTCACGATGGTTTTGACCATCAGATGCCATGATAATGATTTTGGCTCGTAGCACGATTTGTTGCGGCGTTTTGTGTTTGTCGATCAACTTCTGAAGTTCATGACGCTCGCCATCGCTTAAATTTAATATTTTAGGCATTAATAAGGCCATATATTACTCCTCCATCGCCGACCCAAACAGGTCTCAACTAACTCTAGCCTTTGTCACGCTTGGTTTGCGGACTAATCTTTACCTAAAAATCTCGCTGCTGCCACCTTTGCAGCATACCTCGGCTTACCTAATCTTTCTGAGAAACGCTATATGTTATTCTACCACAAATATAGTCTGTATACTTACGCCGAGCTGTACTAGTTCTCAACAAAAAAAAACACCCCCGTAGGGGTGCTGTTGCTTACCAGGTAATTTTTCTAGCTAACTGACTTAACTAAACCCTTCCTCATCAGCCGGGTCGCCGTAGGGATCTTCGCTGGCCGGGATCACATTGCCGAACATTCCAGCATCCGCTACGTAGTCAGCCGGGTCGCCGTAGGGATCTTGGCTGGCCGGGGTCAGGTTGCCGAACTGTCCGTAGTCGGTACCGGCGTAGTCTGCGGGGTCGCCGTAGGGGTCTTGGCTGGCCGGGGTCAGGTTGCCGAACTGTCCGTAATCTGCGGGGTCGCCGTAGGGGTCTTGGCTGGCTGGAGTCACGTTGCCGAACTGTCCGTAATCTGCGGGGTCGCCGTAGGGGTCTTGGCTGGCTGGAGTCACGTTGCCGTACTCTCCGTACTCAGCCGGGTCGCCGTAGGGGTCTTGGCTGGCTGGAGTCACGTTGCCGTACTGTCCGGCATTTGAGGCATCTTGGTAATTGCCATCAGGATCGAGTTGCTCGCTGTCTGGCCCGACGATCGCATCTTTTAACTTCCGCAAAAATCCGTCTACCATGATAAAGTTCCTCTTTTTTATGTGCTGAAAAACGACTGTTTTAGATTGGGAATCCCAGATTTAATTGAAAGTCAGGGAACCTGAAATCTAAAATCTCCAATGCTTAGACTACTGTGCGGGAACAGGACTTGTAGCTTCCGGCAAGGTAGTAAGGTCTCGACCGGTATTTTGGTTGTTGTACCCCTGGAATTCGCGGTAACGCGCTGCCTCGGACTCCGGAACTTTAATTCCTTCAGGCGGGGGCGTTACCCAGACCGCGCGATTCTGGGCATCGCGGTAGTAAACGCGACCGTTTTTGGAAAGGTAATGTTTTCCCTGCGGCCCCTTTTCTTGTTTATTTTTGTGCTGATTGTAGATGTAGTAAAGGGCTGCTGCTCCTGCTAAAGTAATCCCTACTTTTTGAGCATTGCTCAGTCCTTTTTTGGCTTGTGGGGAAGGAGTGGAGCCGCGATTAGTTTGGACTCCTCCTGCGCGAGTGTTGTCAACAGGAGGCGGGGGAGCGGAATTTTGCTGGCTAGAACCGCAAGCACTCACAAAGGGAAATGTCAGCAGCGTGGTCAGCAGCAGAGCCATGAAGCGCGATCTTTGGGGTTCGGGTTTGATTGTGTTCATTGCCGCTCCGAATTGTCGGGATTATAGGTAGGGTGTGTTTTGGCGAGGTTGAGGAACCTGAGCTGCTGCTAACAGTTTTTAGAATAAATTAATTTCTCACAGCAATTTTGACAAAAGTAGTTGCTGAGAATTTATCAACAGCGCAGGTACGGTATTGCGTTTCTATTTAATCATGCTGTAATCTCTCGATGATTTACTCATTCCAGGGATATAAATAAACTTTCTTTGATTTCAGTCCGCAGGTATATGCAAATGCGCGGCTTCGGGTAACAATAAATTCCGTTTGTGGACTGCTCAAAGCAAAGTGAAGCAGACGGAGGGGGCGAGTCCGAAACTCAAAGCAGCACTGGCTAGGGAAAGGAGGCGGGATTTAGATTAGAAGGAAGAAGGAAGAACGCCCTTCGACTTCACGATCGGGTAAAAAGCAGGAAGAAGCAATAATAGCCAGGGTTTGAGCAATTAATATCAATTCCGGTGGCATCGGAATGATTTAACCGCAGAGGACGCAGAGAACGCAGAGGGAGAGAACAGAGAAATGAATAATTCCGATGAATGGCGGATGTGATATAAGAACATCCTAACCGTCTTGGCGGTTGCTATATAATTCCGGCGGTATTTAATTGGGTTGAACTCAGCGCGAACCCATCTAAAATTTATGTTAACAGAATCTGGTATCTTGGAGAAGAATTATTGACTACATCCAAAACATTTAATTAGAGTTTACCCTGCCGGACAGTCAAACCTGAAATCACCATTGCCGACCATTTGCGTGACGTAGAATATCCCAGAATTGAGCGGAGGAAACATTATTAATTAATTGATATTATTACCATCTCAATTTGTGCCGTGATTGGCGGTGCTGATCCAGGGGTGGATATCGAAAGTTACGCGCGCAGCTCAATACGAATGGTTAAAGAAAATTTTAGAATTGCCGAAGGCCATACCCTCACCTGACACAATTGCACGAGTATTTTCGCGCCTCAACCCGGAGCAATTTCACAATTTTTTTTTGAGGTGGATTAAATCTATTAGTTGCTTCAATCCCGGAGAAGTAATCGCAATTGATGGCAAAACTCTTCGCCATTCTTACGAGGGGGGATGAGAGCAAAAAGCCATTCATATGGCATTGGTGACAAGTTAAGGCTGTAAGTTTTTTGTCAAGAGGCTTTTGGAGAATTCTTGAAAAAGAATTGGTCAGAAT
>NZ_JAUBTL010000047.1:56765-62015 GCF_036702475.1 Microcoleus sp. D2_18a_B4 | reverse complement strand
GTCCAAAAAGGACGGGCGGGACGCCCATCCCACAATAACAATTAAAATTGTAAGTTATTTAATTCGCGATCCATAGTGCTGTAAGCAGTGGCTATATTTCCCATAAAAATCAACTTGGGAAAGGATTTGATTTTTTTGGGAAATGTCTATTGCAGATATCCATCAGCATGAGGAAATGGCATATACATTGGATGGAATGTGCTGTATCATATAGCAATTCTATTTCGTGTGTGAAGGGGATTTATTTTTTTTATTAACCGCAGAGGGCGCAGAGGTCACAGAGAAAGAGAAAAGAGAGACATAAATGATTGATTTAACTGGAAAGGTAATTTTAGTAACTGGTGGCTCTAAAGGGATTGGTGCAGTGACGGTGCGGACTCTGGTTAATGCTGGGGCCGAGGTGATTTTGCATTACTTTCGCAGTCAGAAAGAAGCTGAAGCGATCGCAGCAAGTGTTGCGCGCGATCGCTGTTATTTATTGGCAGCAGATTTGATGGTGGAAAACGCGGCTTCGACTTTGTGGCGAGATGCTTTAAAATGGCGGGGCCATATTGATATTTTAGTTAATAATGCGGGGATTATGCAGTCAGCGGGTATAGAGGACGAGTTCGATATTTGGTCGTCAGCTTGGCAGCAAACTCTACAAGTTAATTTAGTTGCCGTTGCCGACTTGTGCCGGGAATCTATTCTGCACTTTAAAACTCGCAAGAGCGGTACAATTATTAATATAGCAAGTCGTGCTGCTTTTCGCGGCGATGACCCGAATTATCTGCACTACGCCGCTTCTAAAGGTGCTATTGTTGCTTTAACTCGCAGCATTGCTAGAGGGTTTGCGGCTGATAATATTTTGGCTTTTACAGTTGCGCCGGGATTTGTCAGTACAGAAATGTCTAATCAGTTTATTCAGGAGTTCGGTGAAGCTGATATTATTCGCGATATCCCGATCGGCAAAATCGCACCTCCTCAAGATGTTGCTAATGTTATCGCGTTTTTAGCGTCGGGTTTGGCTACGCACGCTACCGGGACTACGATCGACATTAATGGAGCCTCTTACGTGCATTGAGACAATTGTAAAATACCTCTAAAGGCTCACGGTGACATCTTTTAAAAATCACTAATTTATCACTTTAGCAAGACGCTAAAAACTCCCTCAATCACTTAGCGTTAGATTAGAAGATAGTCTGAGGAAAGTTGATTATGACAACAAATAACGGCACCACCACCAAACGAGTTGCCATACTCATTGAAAATGGAGTTGAAGATTCCGAATTTCTAGTTCCTTACAACGCCTTAAAACAAGCAGGATTTGAAGTAGTTGTCCTCGGTTCGCGGACAAACGAAAAGTATGCAGGGAAACAAGGAAAAGTTGCCCAGCAGGCTGACGGAACTACCACAGAAGCATTGCCCGCAGAATTCGATGCAGTGATAATTCCCGGCGGGATGGCTCCTGATATGATGCGGACTAATCCCAATACAGTACGTTTTGTACAAGAAGCATTTGAGCAAGGAAAAATTGTCGCTGCTGTTTGCCACGGCCCGCAAGTTTTGATTGAAGCCGACTTGCTGAAAGGCAAAAATGCGACTGGTTTCTTGGCAATTAAAAAAGACATGATCAATGCCGGAGCTAACTACATTAACGAAGCTTTAGTCGTTGACGGCAACTTGATCACTTCCCGCCAACCGGGAGATTTAGCAATATTTACCACCGCAATTCTGGCTCGCCTCGGTTACGGCGGAAAAGAAGTAGGTTTGCCAGAAGAAACTGACAAAAATGCAGAATGGTGGAAATTAGCTAATGGTTGGGGAGGTTCGACACAAGGCGACATTGTTAAAGGTTTGAATACCGCCCTCGCAGGGGAACGCTATGCTTGCGAAGCCTTTGAACATTATGCGGAAAAAACCCAAAACAGCGAGTTGCGATCGCTCTTGAAAGAAATGATTCAAAACAAACAGCACCACATCATCGCTCTCGAAAGTCGCCTCAACGATTTTGGTGAAAAACCCTCAATGCCTGCCCAAATTGCTGACAAATACGCTAAATTAAAAGCTTCTATGCAAGGAAGCGATGAAACGTTTTTGCTGCGGAGCACTCTAGGTGATTTGCAAACCGGTGTTGTCGATATCAACAACCTGCGGGTGAAGTTCACAGATCCTGTATCAACGGCGATTTTGACAGAGATAGAATCGGATTTGTCTAAGTGTGAACAAGTCGTTGCTAAACTCTTCCGCGCCCGTGCAGCTTCCCAGGAAATTAAGTCGCCTAAACCTTCGACTAGCCCCGCTGTAAAAATGTAATCAGCAAGGGGATAAATAAGTTTGTAGTTGTGTTGACTTGTTAAAACCCCATCAATATCGCAACTACAAACGGGAGCATCTCAATGAAAGCAGCAAAGCTCGAAATTGGAATTAGGAGTCAGGAGTCAGGAGCCAGGAGAAAAGAGTCAGAAGGAAGAAGAAAGAAGTGTTTTTGCAAATATGAGATGCTCCCCTACAAACTTGCTCTGCACTCCTACAATATACCCCTTTGCGGTAAAATAAAACCCAACACTAAAAAGCAGATATTCAACTAACTGCAAGGTGGAGGGTTTTATTCAATGGGTTTTATTATTATTGCAGCGGGAAACGGCGGGTTTGAAGGAAGCTTGCGGCATCCGGCGGCGGTACAAGCCCCCGGATTCATCCGTACACAAATAAAAAAGATAGTATCCGATAAGCACCCCCCGGATACATCCGTGAGGTCGCTTTCTTCAATCCTTTAATTCTTTAATTCTTTAATTCTTTAATTCTTTAATTCTAAAATCTAAAATCTAAAATCTAAAATCTAAAATCTAAAATCTATTAACCAGCCCCGGATACATCCGTAAACTCGCTTTCTTCAATTCTAAAATCTAAAATCTAAAATCTAAAATCGATTGGTTTGTTCCCTCTTCCTTTAGACAGGAGACACCTGGGCTATAAATGCGCTACTCTGTTGCCAATATTTTGATGAGGAAAAAAAGGCTGTGGTTCCCTTACGCGATGAAAATCCCATTACTATCACTCCCTACGTCACCTACGGGCTGATTGCCGCAAACATATTAGTATTTTTGTACGAACTCAGTTTGGGCGATCGACAATTAACCCAATTCTTCTACTCTTGGGCCGTAATTCCTTGCCAGTTAAGCAATATGTGTCGGGTTGCTCTGCCAGTTTCGCCATTTCCCGAATGGACGACACTGATTAGCTCCCAATTCCTGCACGCAGGCTTTCTTCACATTGCCGGAAATATGTTATTTTTGTGGATTTTTGGCAACAACGTAGAAGACCGTTTAGGACACGTCAAATTTATAATATTTTACCTTACTTGCGGCGTTTTAGCATCACTAACTCAGTGGTTTTTCTCCTCAGCATCTGCCATTCCGTCCCTAGGTGCTAGCGGCGCGATCGCAGGCGTGATGGGAGCTTACATTCTCAGATATCCCCAAGCCAAAGTTCTGACACTGCTGCCCTTGGGAATCTTTATTACCACTGTCAGAGTCCCCGCTTTCTTCTTTCTAGGATTTTGGTTTGCACAGCAAGCATTGAGCGGCCTGGCTTCCTTGAATGCCCCGGCAAGTGTCGGCATGGAATCCGGGGGAGTTGCCTACTGGGCCCACGCCGGTGGCTTTGTTTTCGGCGCTATTCTCGGCCCTTTGTTGGGACTTTTTTCTGAAGATAATCAGATTTAATTTTTCACCGCAGATGAACGCAAATAAACGCAGATAAACTGCCAACAAAATCGGCGTTTATCTGCGTTTATCTGCGGTTTCAAACCTCTTATCTTCCTAGATAAAAGTGAAATCAAATTCCGAAAGAGAAGAAACCCCAGTTACACCATTTAACTTCGCCAAAATGCGAGAATCGCTGCCGCTGAGGTTATTGCCATTGCCGTCATAAATGATGTAAGTATTGCCGCCGGAATCGTAGGCAAACAAGAAAGCACTTCCTCCCAGAATATTTGCAGAAACAGTTGTCTGCACATTCAGCAGAACTTGGCTGTTACCGCCCAGATTCGCAAATCCGGGGGCAAAATTAAACTGATCGGCGATCGGCACACCGAGACCGCTAAAATCAGTAATCGCATCGTATCCGCCCGCCGCGATCGCAGCCTCGATCGCCGCCGAAGAAGCCGCATCAAAAGCCGGGCCACCTTGTGCAGGGCTGGTATAGCGGTATTGATTGCCGCCGCCGCCCCCCGTCATGGTATCTGCGCCGAGGCCGCCTACGAGCACGTCGTTATCCACACCGCCGTTAATCGTATCGTTGCCGCCTTGACCATCAATAGTATCGCTGCCCGCCAAACCGTCCAAATTGTCCGGCAAAGAACCCCCAACCAAATTGTTAGGCCCGCTATCAGCCGGCAAGATTTGAACGGTGACAGTACCTACGCCCGGAATTGTCCCGAATCCGTCGCTGACGCTGTAGGTGAAAGCAGTTGTACCCGCTACGTTGCCGGGGAGGAATTGCACTTGAGAGACAAGATTTACAGCTACCCCCAGTTGTGGTGTGCTGACATTGATAATGCTGAGCGTCCCTTTTTGCGGGCTGGAATCGTTGGCCAGCACGTCGATGAAAGTGGGCAGCAAATTATTCGTATTGGTAAATACGATGCCGTCATCGACAGCAATCGGCGGCAGGAGAGTTGGAACAGTTACGGAGGTATCGAAAGAATTGATGTTAATCGCCACTGACGCTGCTGCGGTGCCGCCTTGGTCGTCAGCTACGCTGTAGCTGAAAGAACCGGCTTGCCCGATCGCGTTTGTTCCAGGTTGGAATTTCAGCCCGAGTAAATCCTGAACGGTTAACTTTTGGTTCACGGTGAGGGGGCTCGTACCCGTAATTACCTGACCAAAAGTAGGATTCGGAAGTCCGACTACCGCGATCGACAGCGGCTGGCCCTCCGGGTCGCTGGGCGCCGAAATGCTCAGAGACAGAGGCAAATTCTGCAAACCAGTCACCGTCTTGCCCGCTTCCACGAGCGGCGGCTGGTTAGGAGTCGGAGATGTAAAACTCGGCGGACTCGGCCCCCCGCCGAAAGGCGGAGGGGTCGTCGCAGTTGGAGTGGGGACGATCGAAGGACTCGGACTCGGAGTTGTCGCGCCCGCAGTCGGACTCGGACTCGTACCCGGAACCTGTACCGGCAATGCCCCCGTACCTGTGCCGCCGCTATTGGTAGCTGTGCCGCCGCTATTGGTAGCTGTGCCGCCGCTATTGGTAGCTGTGCCGCCGCTA
>NZ_JAUBTL010000047.1:47773-56665 GCF_036702475.1 Microcoleus sp. D2_18a_B4 | reverse complement strand
CTGTGCCGCCGCTATTGGTAGCTGTGCCGCCGCTATTGGTAGCTGTGCCGCCGCTATTGGTAGCTGTGCCGCCGCTAGAAGGAGTTGTGCCGCCGCTAGAAGGAGTTGTCCCCTCAATGGTGAAGGGATTGTCGTCTACGCGGGGTATTTGAGCTGTAGTGAACCGAGATTCATCTAGCGAGTTCGATCGAACATCAATCAACACCGCCAAAAATTCCCCAGTTCGCCTGTCCCTAATAATCGTGTTGCTAGAATTCGAGCCTTGGCCCTGGAAAATTTCTAACTCTGTAAAGTTCAGACCTCCAGCCAGACCGATCGAATCTCCCGCATTAAAATCTCTAATTACATCAGCATCGCCGATTTCGCGGCCGCCAGTAGTGAGAAACCCGTTGCTACCAGCCGACGTGCCCACCCTACCGAGAACAAAGATATCCGATCCGTCGCCTCCTGTCAGAGTATCAGACCCGCGATCGCCCGAAAGAATATCATCCCCAGCATCTCCAGACAAAGAATCATTCTCGTCGCCCCCGAAGATCAGGTCATCACCCTCGCCGCCGTCACCAGTATCGTTACCAACACCGCCGGTGATGACATCCCCGCCCTCCTGGCCCAACAAAATATCATTGCCCCGAGCGCCGATCAGGCAGTCGTTACCAGTGTCGCCAAAAACACTGTCACTGCCCTTGTCGCCAAAAATCAGGTCGTCCTCGCCACCACCGCGCAGACAGTCATTGCCTTTACCGCCGTACAGCGAGTCGTTGCCTTCAGCACCCAAGACAACATCGTTCCCCTGGTCGCCAAAAGCTACGTCACCGCCCTCGTCGCCAGAAACCAAGTCATCGCCTTTGCCGCCCCGCGCCGTGTCATTGCCGCGCCCGCCCTCAACGATATCTTTACCAGCGCCACCGTTGAGAGAATCGTTACCGTCTTCGCCCCTGACTACATCGTCCCCGTCCCGACTCAGAAGCGTGTCGTCGCCGGCACGCCCGGAAATGGTGTCATTGAACAAGCTGCCGATTAAATAGTTACTGCCGTCATTTGCGACAACTAAGCCATCGACAAAAAGTGGCTCTGGGGGAGGCGTGGGAACTGTCAGAGGTGGCCGCGGCACCGGGGTGATCGAAATGTCCGGGCCCGTCCCCATCATCGGCTGCGTGCCCGTCATCATCGGCTGCGTGCCCGTCATCATCGGCTGCGTGCCCGTCATCATCGGCTGCGTGCCCGTCATCATCGGCTGCGTGCCCGTCATCATCGGTTCCGTGCCCGTCATCATCGGTTCCGTGCCCGACGACGGCGTAGGCTGCGGCACCGTCCCGCTATCCAAAGTATCCCCGTTCTCCTCGGGTAGCCGCCCTAGGAGAAAATTTAGTGGTACTGCACTTGGCATTGTTCCGCCTCCTTGCGACGCTACTCAAAAACTACTAAATAAACTTAAAGTCAGATGCAGTAATGACTGTGCTGAGCGCTCCGGGCACTGTAGGAATAGAATTCAACACTCCCAAATCGAAAGCTGGGAGACTGTCATCTGCCACATTCGGGTCGAAGCCGAGAACGTACTTGTTAAAAGTATTGTTCAGGTACACGAAGAAAGCTCCTGTTTTGCTCGAACCCTTTTGATTTTTCAACACTGCATTTACTGCTTGAGCGTTATCAAATTTAGATTCAAACAAAATGACTGATTGCTTGCTGATGTCGTCGCCGCTAGACCCGATATTCCTGACGATAAAACTGGTGAAATCGAGAGTAGTTCCTGAGTTGGTTAAACCCGCGAAATTTGACGACCTGAACAAGAATCTGTCGGTCTCGCTGCCGTTAGCGTTAAAGTCAGCAATCACGTCCACGCCTTCGCTGGGAGTTTCGTAGTAGAAGAAATCATTGCCAGCATCGCCCGTGAGCAAGTCAGAACCGACACCGCCACCCAAAATGTCATTGGCTGCACCGCCGGAAAGCGAGTCGTTGTCATCGCCGCCCAATACCAAGTCATTGCCGAAGGCGCCGCTGAGACAGTCGCTGCCGGCACCGCCGTCGAGAGTGTCGTCGCCCGCTTGGCCGTCGAGGGAGTCGCTGCCGGCCTCGCCCAACACGTAGTCATTGCCCGAACCTCCGAGTCCCGTGTCGTTGCCTTGTCCACCCAACATCGTTTCATCGTTGTCGCCGCCCAAGATGGAATCGTTATTGATACCGCCATCGACCAAGTTTCTGCCCAGTCCACCGTCGAGGATGTCGTCGCCTGCACCGCCATCGAGGGAGTCGTCGCCAAGGCCACCAAGTAAGGTGTCGATCCCAGCGCCACCAAGTATCGAGTCCTCGCCGGATTCTCCCAACATCGAGTCATTGCCTGTTCCGCCGTCAATGGTGTCGTTGTTGTCACCGCCCAAGAGGTTGTCATTGTCATTGCCGCCGAACATCAGGTCGTTGCCCAGTCCGCCGATCAGCGAGTCTATGCCGTCTTCGCCGTTAACGGTGTCGTTGCCCAGTCCGCCGTCAACGGTGTCGTTGCCGATCGCACCCACCACCGAGTCGTTGCCTGCTTCACCGAATACGATGTCGTTGCCGACACTGCCATCGATGATGTCGCTGCCGTCGCCCCCAGAGAGGGTATCGTCGCCGGCCCCGCCGAGGATGAAGTCGCTGAGGTTGCTGCCTGTAAAGCTGCTGGCCGGGAGTGCGCTGCGATCGACAATATTATCTACCACCGTGATGCTGAAGGATGCCGGCCCGATAGTTGCAGATCCGTCGGAGGCTGTAAACGTGAAAGTGTCGCTGCCACCTGCTGCCAGCAAGTTGTATTTGACGATGTTGTTGTTGATATCGTCTTGGGTGAATTTGCCGCCCACGTTGAGAAAGGTGCTACCCCTTTGGACAAAACCTCTGGTAGCATCGGGGGCTTTAGTAATCGTGTAAACGATTTCCAAGGGGCTGTTGTCGGGATCTGTGACTAACAAATCGGCGGCAGTGATTGTCTGGGTAGGATTACTTTTGGCAACCACCACACCCTCGTTAATTATTAGCTGCGGCGGGCTACTGACGTTGATGGTTACTACCGCCTTACTTGTGCCGCCGCTGCCGTCTGATATCGAGTAGCTGAAGCTGTCAGTACCCGAAAAGCCGGGATTCGGGGTGTATTTGAATACGCCGCCGCCCACGGGAACCAGGCTCCCTTTGCTTGCTGGAGCAAAAGTCGTGACAGTCAGAGCGCTTTGTTCCTGGTCAGTGTCGTTCAACAGAACGTTGAAACTGAGTTCTTGACCCGCAACCGTGGTGAAGTTGTCGTTAACTGCTCTTGGAGGTTGGTTAAAGATGGGCGTCGGCGGTGTCGGCGGCGTCGGACTTCCTGTCGGCGTCGGACTTCCTGTCGGCGTCGGACTTCCTGTTGTCGGCGTCGGGAACGTCGGCAGTGGCTCTGTCGGTGTCGGCGGCGTCGGACTTCCTGTCGGTGTCGGACTTCCTGTCGGTGTCGGACTTCCTGTCGGTGTCGGACTTCCTGTCGGTGTCGGACTTCCTGTCGGTGTCGGACTTTCTGTCGGCGTCGGTAGGGGAAGCGGAGTTGCGCTGCCGGGAACTGTGGGGGCAATTACAAATGAGCTTCGCCCTAGGGTTCTGCTGTCTACTCCCGGCAATACTGCTAAAAAGTCGCCGCTGACGCCGTTGCGAATAATCGTACTGCCGGCTTTCGTCTCAGTGCTTTGGAATATTACCAAATCTTCAAACTTGAGGTCGCCGGTTAACCCGATTAAATCTTCGCCTTGGCGAAAGTCTGTGAAAATGTCGGCATCGGCGATATCGGGGCCGCCTGTGGTGAGAAATGCCGGGTTAGTGCCGTCGCTGCTGCCGCTGGGGGAACTGAAGGCACCGATGACGAAGACATCTCTGCCTTCGCCTCCTGCGATTATGTCTTTGCCTGCTTCGCCCCAAATAACGTCGTTGCCAGCACCGCCGTCCACGATGTCGTCGCCGTCACCGCCGAATACGATGTCGTCGCCGTCGCCGGAAAAAAATGTGTCCCCGCCGGCGTTTCCGTATAGCCAGTCGCCTCCTTCGTTGCCAAATAGCAAGTCTTCGCCGTCGCCGCCGAAGAGCGAGTCGTTGCCTTGGTCGCCCCACGCGATGTCGTCGCCTCGATCGCCCAAAAAGCTATCGTCGCCAGAACCCCCACGCAAGCTGTCGCTGCCTTTTCCCCCATAACCCGTGTCTCTGCCTTCGCCTCCGATTACCGTGTCGTTGGCGTCATTGCCGTACAGCAGGTCAGGGTTATTTGCCCCGTCGAGGCAGTCGTTGCCTTTGCCTCCGTACACGGTATCGAGTCCTGAACCGCCGTCGAGAACGTCGTTCCCTGGCGCGCCGAACAGCACGTCGTCATCATCGCCCCCGAATACTAAATCGTCGCCGTCGGCTCCTTGGAGGTTGTCGTTGCCTTGCAGCCCGGAAATCACGTCGGGCCCGGGACTGCCAACTAAGGAGTCGTTGGTTTCTCCGCCGCGGACTACGCCGCCGATGATTCCGGGCGAGGTACCTTGGCCTCCGCCCCCTGTGTCGTCTATGTCGCCAATTGTGTCGTCCCCGGAGGGAGGTGTTGGAGGTGTTGGAGGTGGTGCTGGGGTTGGAGGTGTTGGCGGCGTCGGAGGTGGTTCTGGTGTTGGAGGTGGTTCTGGTGTTGGAGGTGGTTCTGGTGTTGGTGTTGGTGGTATAATTACTGCTGGCACTGCACTTGGCATTATTTTGGCTCCTTTAAACGACGATCCCGATTAACTTTAAGAACTGATTAGTATCAGTTTGTTGCCACAAATCTGGCTTAAAATTGATTAATAACCCCATCATTTCTAACATACTAAATCAAAACTGCAACGGCTATAGATATTTTTTAAGCGGGGCATCTTTTGATATCAAAATATTAATGATTGCACGTTTTGATGCCTAGGTTGGGTATACTTTAATATCGCGCCACTTCGATATATAACCTAGAATTCCGGCTGGGAGTCAGCCCAGTGTATTTATCCAGAAGCCGAATAAATAAAAATCTTCGCCGTCAGAATTTTTTCTTTCCGAATGTCGAAGGCTGAATACAGATGTGCCCCTTGCCAGCAGAAGCCGACTGTCTTATGCTGACTGCTGACAAGAAACAGAGCTGTTAATTAGGGGCAGAAGCGGCCCGGTTTGTTCTTGTCCACTGACGGATAGTTCGCTGTGGCAAAGGTAAAGCAGGGAACAGCGACTTAACAAATCTAGCAGAATTCGCCGCAGCCGCTGTTGGTCGGCCGCCGTTTCCTCTTCGGTTTCCCAAGGGCGCCCCAGTTGCGATCGCAAAAATAAGGGAGCACCAAACAATGTCGCCGCACCACCACTCAGCCACAGGGGCGAGCCGGCATCCAGCCAAAAGTGCCATTTGTGGGCGCGGCGGCTGCTGCGGTACTGGAAAATGTTGGCGAGGGTGACGGCCCTGGCTGCTGGGCCTTCGGGACGCACTGGAAAGGGGTTGGCGGTGACGGTTCCTTGGCGCAACAACTGGATGAACCGGGCGATCGTTTCTGAGTCGCCGCCGTTTGTGGGTTCTACGCGCTGCATTCGCCCGTTGATTTCCCAGTAGTGGGTGGCGGTTTCCATTAACTCGCGCAGGGCTGCTAGCCGATCGTAGGGCAGGTATCTGTCGTTCATGAGAAATTTCTGGATGGCTCGATCGAGCAGGGCAATGGGGCTCGGCAACAGCCGCTCCTGCTGTTGCGATCGCTGTTGTTCGATCCACTCCACAATCTGCTCGTAGGCCCTGGCTGCTCGGTGTCCCACTCTGTCCCACCGGGGAAAAGCTGTAATGGGCAGCAATTGAGGTCGATCGATATCTGGACAAAAACAGTGATCGGCGATTAAACCTGCTCTCACTTGGTCGATCGATTTTTGATTATGAATTTGAGATTTTAGATTGAACGTCGAGTTGGAATCTTCTGTTTCCAATGAACTGTGTTTCTGGCTGCCCAACACTACCAGCATTTCGGCTGCGCCGTCTCGATCGACTAAACGGCCGAGTCCCGGATAAACTAAGGCTAACAAAGTGAGTAAAGCTCGAATCTCTGGGGTAGCCGAGAGGGGACGCTGATCGTTGAGAGATACGGCGGCGATATTATGTCGCGCCAGAATTTCCGTTAAACTGTAACGGGCGATCGCATCCATCCCAGGGGCAATTACGGCGATTTCCTGGGGTTCCACGGCTTGTGACTTCACCGCATCCACGATGATTTCGGCGGTTTCTCGCAGCAGTTGAGCCCGGGAAGTGGTTTGGAGCGATCGAACTTTACCGGGCAAACTCAAGCCTAAAGGATAAAAACCCTCAGTATTAACTGCTAAACTTACCGCTAAATCTCCAATCTCTGGGGCTAAACCGGCTTTTGCGTCCAAATTTACCACGCTTTGACAGCGGTCTTCGAGTCTGGCTAGGTATTCCGTATCAGCCCCCAAGCCCAAACGCACTCCTCCATCTGGGTTGTAGGAGAACGCCCCCGCTGCACCGAAGTCGAGCATTCGATCGAACAAATGGCCACTTATCGCCGGATAATCGTCAACATCGTCTGCGATCACAGCTTGATATCTAGAGGCCAAATGCTGCTGGTAAGTGCAATCCGGCAACAAATTGCGCCAGTAGAGTTCGCAAACAATCCCGTAAGTCAGGAGCCCCCGCGTCAAGCACCATTCCCGCCACCTTTCGAGCAACTCTCCCATGCTAGTCCACAGGTTGTTCGAGCCGCCCTCACCAGCAAATCCCTGTTCCAGAATGCTGGGAATCTCTTCTCTCGGCGTACCGCTGACAGCAGCAAGTTGTAATAAGTCTAGTGTTCGACGCACCATTCGGTTTGGGCTGACCCCTGTTTTTTGCAAAATCCCTTCGTCTAGTTCGCGACGCCAGAGTCTCGCGGCAAGTTCCAGTTCTGTTTCAGGTTGCAGCCGCAGGGGAAATTGAGCCCTCAAATCCAGCGACTGAACTAGCAGGGGCCAAAATAACAATACCTCCTGCTCAAAAAAACCGAAGGGCGTTGTGGAGTGAAAGGTATATTTTCCTTCGGTAGCGACGGCGATGCGATCGGCCAATTCTAGCCGGTTGTCTCCGTTAGCTGCTAAGACTAAAATTGCTGGGGCAGTTTGTCCAGCCCGCCGCCGCCCGGAACTCGATCGCCCTGAAACTGTTGTGGGCAAGGGCTTGACAGTTTTGCTCCAAATGCAGAACTGCTCGACTAAGCGAGTGGTTTTGCCGCTGCAGGCAGATCCGACAATCCAAATTGAATCTTCGCTGGCAGTTCTCAATTTATGTAAATTTGTTACCATACCGTGAATACTTTAATCACTAATGTCTACAGCCAACTAACCAGCTTTAGCTATGAATACTTCTCCGTGGAACAGGATTGTAAAATATCTCTACAGCCTTCACCAATGGTATCGAGAAACGCCTGAGAGGGCTCTAGAACAGGCCTACGATGCTGCGTTAGCAATTAAGGCGATCGAAGACGAGCATTTTGGGGGTCAAGGAATCTCTGAGCGATCGGGAGATTACGGACAAAGCACCCTGTCTTACTTTAAATCCGAACTGCAAAAATACCTCAAGGTCATCCAAACCCGAATGGTTGAGTTTAATGCTAGCCGTTCTTTTTTGGAACTGCCGGAGCGAGTGGGGGCCAAACCGAAAACGGGGAACAGCGCGGATCATCACCAGCACGGATTACATCTCAACAATAAAGATAGAGCCTCCCTTATATTTGAGAAGCTAGAGTTTATTGATGGAGTCATCGACAAGTATATTAATAATAGTAGATCGACGGCAATTGTTCCGGTTGTCACTTCAGTAAATGTGCAGGCAAAATCTACAAATAGCAGCTCTCCACCTGACAAAAAAAATAAAGGTTCAGCTAATTCTGTTCAAATTCACGATGGTGAGGTTGACACTAACTATGAAGAAGTGAATTTATTACCGCGATCGCTTTTGGGAACTTTGAATCGAATCACTAAAGATTTAGATCCGGGAGCTGAAAAAGAAGTAGTCAAGAATTTTCGGAATTCCAAAGTAAAAACTATTATTTCTCTCAGATTTATTTTGCTTTTGATTTTAGTTCCGCTGTTGACGAATCAAATTGCCAAAAACTTTTTAGTTGGCCCGGTAGTTGACCATTTTAGAGGCAAAGAAAATGCTCCACTTTTCATAAATGTTAACCTGGAAGAAGAAGCATTTCAAGAGCTGGAGAGATTTGAGCAGCACCTCAAGTTTCAAAGGTTAATAGGCACTGCTCCGTCGCTTTCTTTAGAGGAAACGGAAAAGAAGATTGCCGAGAAAGCAGTTGAACTAGCGGAGGAATACCGCTCTGAAAGTGGTGGAGCTATTAAAAATATTTTTGCCGATTTGATTTCCTGCATTGCCTTTGCCGCGATTATCGTCACTAACAAGAAAGAGATTGAGATTTTAAAGTCTTTCATGGACGATGTGATTTACGGCCTCAGCGACAGTGCGAAAGCTTTCGTAATTATTTTGTTTACAGATGTGTTTGTCGGATTCCACTCGCCTCATGGTTGGGAAGTAATTCTCGAAGGTTTATCGAGGCATTTGGGACTGCCAGAAAATAGGCAGTTCATATTTTTGTTCATTGCGACTTTTCCAGTGATCTTGGATACGGTATTTAAGTATTGGATATTCCGCTATTTAAACCGGAGTTCGCCTTCGGCTGTTGCTACGTACAAGAATATGAACGAATAATCAGAGGTGAAGGAAGTTCGGCAACGGATTCTGTAGCGGATGTAACGGATGTCATGAAGAAGGAAGTTCGGCAACGGATTCTGTAGCGGATGTAACGGATGTAACGGATGTCAGGAAGAAGGAAGTTCGGCAACGGATTATGTAACGGATGTAGCGGATGTAACGGA
>NZ_JAUBTL010000047.1:34236-47673 GCF_036702475.1 Microcoleus sp. D2_18a_B4 | reverse complement strand
TGTCATGAAGAAGGAAGTTCGGCAACGGATTCTTTAATGGATCTAACGGATGTAACGGATGTCATGAAGAAGGAAGTTCGGCAACGGATTCTTTAATGGATCTAACGGATGTAACGGATGTCATGAAGAAGGAAGTCGGAAGAAGGAAGAAGGAAGGAAGAAGGAAAAAGAAAAAAAGATGTAATAATAGCGATGGTTTCAGGCATTAAGAACGTCCTCAGTAGGGTCTCCACTGCACAGAGAGTGGCTTACCCATAGCGCATAAAAGCATTTATTGTTTGGGTCAGGAGTGGTTTAATTAAGTTGATGTACTTAAGGTGTTGGGCCTCTAAATTTTATTTTTTGGCGGGTTCTAGCGCGCACCGCACAAGAATTTTATCAAACTTGACAGTCATCAAGGCTCGGCTCAGGAAGCGTAAAATTTAGATGTGGCTAAGTCGATCGACAAAAAATGCGATCGCCCGCAGAATTTCTCGAAAGAAATCAAAAGGGCGATCGCATTCCCAGAACCAATTACCAATTACCTAATTCCAACGCTTCTTGCGCTGCCGCTGGCTTGCTACAGCCTCTACCAGTCCCAGGCCGAGAAAATTACTCAGCAGCGACGCATTCCCGTAACTCAGGAAAGGCAGGGGAATGCCCGTAACCGGAGCCAAGCCAATGTTCATTCCAATATTTACGAACACCTGAAAAATCAACATTGACAGTACGCCGATCGCTAGCAAAGAGCCAAAATTATCGTTAGCAGTTTGAGCTATCGTCACCAACCGGAAACAAATTATCCAGAACACCAATAGCACGCAAATGCAGCCAATAAAGCCCAATTCTTCGCCAATAGCTGAAAAGATAAAGTCTGTATGCTGTTCGGGAATAAAGTTAAGCTGAGTTTGCGTTCCCTGAAACAAACCCCTGCCTTTCAGTTCCCCGGCCCCAATAGCAATCCGAGATTGAATCAAGTGATATCCGCTGCCTAAAGGGTCTTTCTCCGGGTTTAAAAACCCTGTCAGGCGCATTTTTTGATAATCCTTGAGTACATTCCAAAAAAGCTGTCCGACTTGTCCAGAAACAACGTTCACCAACACAGCACCGAAAGTCCCCAGCCAAGGCCAAGGCAGGGTTCGCCAAGCGATAATACCCGCAAGAACTACCCACGCTACCCAAATCGGTGTAGACAGGTTATTGAAAAGAACTGAGATTAGAGGAGAGAATAGCAATATTAGCCAGCCGGGATTGACATTTCCCCAGTAAAACATCCCCATTGTGATCGCGCCGAACACCAAGGAAGTACCTAAATTTGGTTCGGCAAAGATCAATCCCCAGGGTACAGCCATAATCGCCAGCATCCTCAACATATTACCCACCGTGGGAACAGTCTTGTCGTGCAGGAGAGCTGCTAAAGTGACAATCATGCCTATTTTGGCAAATTCTGATGGTTGCAGGTAAAAGCCACCGATGTTGATCCACCGCTGGGCACCGAGCCCCGTAGTACCGATAAAGCGGACTGCGATCAGCGACAAATTGATGAATATGTAAATCGGCCATTTCCACTCCAGCAGTATTTGGTAGCGGCAGCGGGAAATGATGATGGCGAGGAACAAACCAACTGCCCCCGTTACCCAGTGTCGCCACCAGTCGATCAGTCCCTGGTTGATTTCGACGCTGCGGATCATGATTCCCCCGAAGATGGTGAGGGCGATGCAAGCGGCAAACAGCCAAGGGTCTGCTTCTTCCCAGGGCTTGAAGATTGATTTCCAGCGGTTTCTGACTTGTATTCTCTGCAACATGAGGATTTTAGATTTTAGATTTTAGATTTTAGATTATGGAGCCGATTTTCGGAAGTTGTGGATATATTTCGGATTCAGAGTCTGCACCTTACTGTAGAAGCGTCGGTGTAAGTATGTAACTTTATTCGGCGAGTTTTAGGGAGGTTCCGGGCCGTCCGCAACGGGCCTTGAGTGCGCGGACACACTAATCAGTAGGGTGCGCCAGGCCGCGCACCTTACGCGGATTTAGCCCGATCGCGATCGGCAATTCCGAAAATAGTCAGGCCGGTTCGTAAAGGTACTCGAAGCCGTTCCCATCTGGATCTCTGCCGTAAAAAGATGCAGTACCGTCGCGGTGTTCGTGGATGTGGGTGACGGAAACACCATCGGCTTTGAGTTGTTCGTAGGCGGATTCCATTTCGGTACGATCGTCAAATACAAACCCAAAATGCGGCCCTGCTTGGTCGTAACTCGGACTCAACAGCGCCAATCCGTCCTCTCCTGCTTTCAAATAAGCCCAGTCTGGATCTTTCCAGACTAACTCCATACCCAAGTTGCGGTAGAATTCAGCAGACTTCTCTATGTCTTGCACGCAGACGGCTACGTGTCCCAATCGTTTTAGTTTCATATCTACAAACTTTATGGTTGTTCTTTCATTTATTGTATCTATTTTCTGATTTTTTGCTCGATTAATTAGGTATTTCTTCTGTTTTTTTGGGGGCGGCTAACTGTACTTTTTCTACTTGTTTGCTAGCGTCCATTTCGCTGAACAGTTGAATGGCGCGCTCAAAATTTTCTTGACTTTTCTCGATGTTACCAAGTTTCTGTTCTGTTAGTGCTAGTTGATAGCAAGCTTCGGCTCGGTCTAATTTAGCGCTGGCTCGATCGAGTATTTCGATTGCTTCTGCATGGTGCTGCAGGGCTTGGTCAAATTCTCCCCGTTCTCGGTACAGCGCTGCTATAACGCTGAGAGCTTTGGCTTTGATAGTGCTGTACGGGTTTTGGTCGGCTTGGGCGATCGCTTGGCGGTACAAGCTCAAAGCTTTGTCTGTCTCTGGCAGGTTTTGATAGGTGGCGGCGAGAAAAACTAATTTGTATCCCGTACCCACCAACTGACTGTTTTCCCGATCGGCATAAAGTTTCTCGGCGAGCTCTTCCGCCTCTTTTTTTGCTCCGATACAGGAGTTGAGGAAAGCTAACCCGACATTGATCGAATAACTATTAATCCCGATTTCGTCTCGCGAATTTTTCAGCTTGACAAATATCTCCATAGCTGATTCTAATTCGCGCATTTCTATTTGACAAAAACCTATATTAATTGCAGCGTTAACTTTCCAGAATTCGAGATTAGCTTGTTTGGCGTTTTCAGGTTCGCTGTTTTTCGCTATAATCTGCAAAGATTTAGTGGCTTTTATTTCTGATATTTGATGGCATTCTATGGCTTGATTTATATCGCTTAAGATCCGATAATAAATGCCTAAAATACTGTATAAACCGCTCAAATAATAATCAGAAGTGACACTGTTGAGTGTGGAGGGGAAGTTGACAGACAAGCTTCTGACATCCGCACAAATCAAGTCGAGTTTATATTCAGGAGCAAGCAGCTATGTCTATTAACGATGTTGAAACAGCGATCGTGGATGAACAAATTAGCCCTCAAGAATGCGGTCGCGTTCGTTTCCAAAACAGTTGGTGGCCGGCGAAGTGCGATCTTCTTTGAGGGCTGCGCTAACGAGACATGACTTTGCAACCCGGTGAAGTTGTTCGCGTCGTGAGACTTGACAACATTACTCTGATAGTTGAAGCGTAGTTGGGAAACCATCTGGAGGTGGGGAGTTATCGGAGGGTAGAACAAATAAAGTTGCGATCGCGTTTCTATATCGATACATTTCTCTTCAAAAGGGCGATCGTACTTCTCGCCTCTGTTAATTTCGAGATTCTAGAGTTTTACCTCAACCATAACTCGCCGCTGACAGTCGCCAGTCCGCCAGACCGCCAGGGAATGAATTCCCTGTCTAATAGCTAAAGTCCTCTGAAGAGGACTAATGAGTTTTTCAGTCCTCTTCAGAGGACTTTAGCTTTGAGGCAGGGGTTTCAACCCTTGCCGGACTGCGGGTTTAACCTAGTTGTTGACACGAAGAAGGACACGGCAATGCCGTGTCCCTACTTACGCAAAGCCTATGTGTCATGCTGAGTGAAACGAAGCATCTCACTCGATGCTTCGCCCAAATCCCTAAGTCCTATAGCAATCCTAAATGATTCAGATAAATTTGTAGGGGTAGTGCCCCCGTGCCTACCCCCTATCTATAGGGCAACCACGGGGAGTAGGGGTCGGATTGCCCCTACAATAATTATGAGAATGATTTAGGATTGCTATATTTTTCATAACGAACTAGAAGATGCCAGAGAAAAATATCCGGGTCGTCATGAGCTATCATCTCTTTAAACATCGAAACAAAAGGCTCATAGTCCAAAAACTGCATCTCCAAACTGAGTTGTTGCAATCCCGCTTCTTTAAAGATGCGATTTAACCGCAAGGGAGTGTAATAAATCTGAGCCTCTTGCCACTCAGCATCCCAAACTTTATTGCCGTAGACATCGATAAATCCCTCTGTAACACAGTGAGCGTGTTTGCGACTAAAATAGGCAATTTCTAAGAAGCATAAGGTGGTTGGAAAATATCCGTATATCTTGCCACCTGGCTTGAGAACTTTCCCAAATTCCCGTATCATCTGGCGGTTGGTTTTATCCTCACTGGAAACCACGGAATTTGCGAGGAGGACGTAATCAAATTTCTCGTTCCACTCCGGTTTTTGTTCGGTGATTCGCGTGGAGTCTACTTCCTCAAACACGATTTGCTGATTGTTGAGTCGGGAATCTCCATCTGCTGTTTTCCAGTGTGCTTGTGCTTTTTCAATGGCTGTTTTGGAAAAATCGGTACAGTAGATTTGTCCAATTTGGGGGCAAAATTCTAGTAAGGTTTTCTGAAGGTAAATTTCCGAGCCACAACCGGGAATTAAGACTTTGATGTCAGGCGAGTTGGGAATATCATAGCCGGGAGAACGCTCTGGACGGATTAGGGTTTTGCAGATTTTGGGGTCTTGGGTGATGCTGAAAGCGGTGTTGGTATAATCTTCGTGGCTTTTATCTCCAGAGAGCTTTCTCTTCTTCAAGAGATTTCGAGCCTAGGTTAGGAGAAGAGGGAATTAGCCATTTGTAATCATTTGTGCTGGTCATAATTTTTAACTCCAAAATGTTCAGTATAGGTCAAATCTGCGTGTCAATCACTCACCACCAAGCTGCCGTTTTCCATCACGTAAGTGACATCCGCGAGCAGCGCATTAGCTATGCGGTGGGTGATGAAAATCACGGTGCGTTCTTTGCTAATGTGCTCGATGGTGGTGAGGATTTTGGCTTCTGTGGCGGGGTCAAGGGCGGATGTGGCTTCATCCAGAATTAGAATTGCTGGATTTCTCACCAAGGCTCTAGCTAAAGCGATTCTTTGCCGTTGTCCCCCTGATAACTGTCCCCCCCTGTCACCAACAAGTGTATCGTAGCCTTGGGGTAAGGACAAAATAAATTGGTGAATCTCGGCGTCTTTGGCTGCGGCTTCGACTTGTTCGTCAGTAGCTTGTAAATAGCCCATGCGGATGTTTTCCCGCACGGAGCAATTAAAGAGAATTACATCCTGAGAAACCAGTCCAACTTGAGAACGGAGGGAGCGTACTGTTGCATGACGTAAATCAATTCCATCAAAGAGAATGCGTCCTTTATCTGGGTCATAAAATCGGGTCAGCAAGTTGACAATTGTACTTTTGCCTGCGCCACTTTGACCGACAAATACCGCGAAGTCTCCTTGGCGAATTTTTAGGGATAGATTTTTAACTCCTCCTCTATCTTGGGAGTAGCTAAAGGTAACATCGTCAAAGTTAATATCACTGGAAAAGTGAGGTAAATCAATCGCATCCGGTGCATCCTGAATCGCCGGAGTTTCTGATAAGATATCGCTGATGCGTTGCAGCCCTGCTACTCCATCAATAAATGCAGGCAGTGACGAAGTTAAGCCGAGGATATTGAGATTCAATCCTAGCATTAAAACTTGAAAAGAGGTAAGAGTTCCTACAGAAATTATATTCCTATAGGTCATCACTGCACCAATACTTAAAACGATAAGCTGCGTCATGACAAAACCAATCATGGGTACTTTCTGCACTAAGTAGGAGAGAAAGGTTGCCCGGACATAAACCTGTTTTAAGTCATTCAAATCGGTGGAAAACTCCTCAGTCATTTGGTTTTCCAGCCCGAATATCTTGACAACGGTTTGCGAGAGGATATTCTCTTCGACGACGCTGGCAATCTGTCCTTCTTTTTGCAGCAACTTATAGCCGACTTCTGTGGCAAGGCTGGCAATTTTTGCTGGGGCAATGGTGCAGATGGTTAAACCGATTAAACTGAGCAGGGCTAATTGCCAGTTGAGGAAGAAGAGGAAAACCAGAGAAAATAGGAAGTTAGACAGTTCTAAAACAACGACTGTCAGCCCCATTGTAATTACACCATTTTCCACCTTTTGGACATCGGCGATGAGACAATTGACAATATCCCCGGCTGAACGTCGCCCAAAAAACTCCATTGAAAGGCTTTGGAGATGCTCGAATAGAGAGTGTCGGATATTGTTGGTGATTAAAATGCCTAAACGCGCTCCTAGGAAAATTCCTAGCAAACCGATGCAGGCATATAGAATTGCTCCGACAACTAGCAATGACAGGATTAGAACCAGAAGACTATAGTTTTGGGGAACGATGGCGGCATCGATGATAAATTTTAAGCTGGCTCGGAAGACGGAATCAAATGCGGCGTCGAATATTAGGCAGATAAAGAGTAAAATGAATTGCCATTTGTAGGAGGCAATGTATTTGTTGAGGGTTTTAAAGAACCAAATAAGTTCCATGAGTTAGGGGAGTTTGTCTACAGGCACGATTTATACTTTTACTTTGGCAGTTTTAATTTGGATAGCCTTCTTATTAAGCAGGGGCTGTTTTAAAGAGCAGAGGTTCGGCAAGTAGGGGGAAGGTGGTTAAGGGAGCATCTCATATTTGTAAAAACACTTCTTCTGGCTCCTTCCTTCTGCCTCTTGCCTCCTGCCTCCTGCCTCAAAACTTAGATTTCTATCTGGGCTGCCAAAGTGAGATGCTCCTGGTGGTTAAAGCAGCAATGTTAATCCAACTTGATAAACTGTTGAATTGCCTCTAGAACTGGAACATTTTGGTTCTTATAGTAAACTTCTCCACAAGCGAGATAGCATTCAGCCGCATCTTTCAGTTCTTCACAATTCTCAGGATTGTCGATCTCTTCGCTGATTTCTTTAGACTGATTCTTCTGTGTTTTAATGTATTCGTTGTAGGGCTTTTCTCGCTTGGTCAGCGTGCGTCGCAGACGACCGGGCTGTTGTTCTCCTTGGAAGCGCTGGTTTAGATCGAAATCCAAACGCAGATAATCCCCCCCTGTACTTTCCATGATTTGGTAACAGATAGCTTCAGAATTTTGAGCAGCAGGATTCATGAACATATCCGGTAGGCGCCGAGCCCAGCCCAACTGTCCCCACCCATTGATGTCTTTATAGCTGTAGGGACAAGTTGTATTGCCAGTGCCAATGGAGAGGACAGCAATATCGCTCAATTGTAATTTGTTTTGTTTTTCAATCAACAAAGCGTGGGCGATCGCCACTAACGCCGGGTTGTTGGCTGAGACACCGCCATCGATATGGGGAAGACTTTGCTCCTCGTTATAGGGAAGGTTGTAAGGGGGAAAAAACGTGGGTGCTGATGCTGAGGCAGTGCAGATTTTCCAGAGTTCAATGTTGTCGTACCACGTTTTTGCATCGGCCGACTTATTCGTAAACCACGTTGTGTTTCGGGAATAAACGTCATAAGCAGGTATCAGAATATAGGGTCGATCAATCTCGCTCATTTTCGGAGAGCCCAACTCCGGGTGAATCAATTTTTTCTGCAATATTTTAGCTAAACCCTGCTCTCCCTGTTCGTGGGGGTATAACAAATTACTGGCGAGAGCTTGACTTACTTTTCTCCATTTTCGAGCCTCACGAACCGACGGTAGGAATATATTTTTTCCCTCTTCTAAGTAGAAATCAATCATTTGCTGAACATTCATCTGACAGGTAATCGCCGCCGCCAGAATTGAGCCAGTGGATGTGCCAGAAATCAAGTCAAAATATTCATGCAATTTCTGACCTGTTTTTTCTTGTATGGTTGTCTCTACCTGCTTGAGAATTGTAGCAGATAATACTCCCCGGATGCCGCCGCCATCTAAGCTGAGAATTTTGAATGTCATGGTATCCTCCCCGATCGGTTAATTTTTAAGTGAACAGTGCCTAACCTTTAGTTAGGATTGGAATTGAGAACGAAATCTTAGCTGTCATTTTTCATTTTTACATTTTCAGACGATCGCCCTGGTGAATATCTGAATTTTTAGAGACCATAGAATGGGTTGAGATTACACAGGTGTGTAATATTGCCAGAACCAGTATCCTAACCCCAAAAAAGTCAGCCCAACTAACAGAGCGATCGCTATCTTGGTAAAATCAATAGATTTTTCGGGCAAAGTATCTGTTACTTCGATCAAACTTCCTGGCTGGTTGAATTTATCGAGTAACTCGTTAACATCGGCTTGGTTTGTCACGACCAGATCGAACCCCCGCCAAATATATTGGCTATTATAAATATTTGGCTGTTTCTTGACTCCACCTAACTTGGCAAATAACGCATCATCAAAATACGTGGTGTCGGTTACGGCCTGGTTGTGAAAGGCAATTAAGGGAGGATTCGACTCATTATTAGACAGCGAAAAGTAAATTTTCTTCGTGTGACTAGCGATGCAATCAAAATTAGATGTTTTTTGCCCAAATGCCCGGCCAATCCAAAAACCAGGCTTCACAATTTTGTCATCTGCTCCATGCAAAATTCCAATGGGTAGAATTAACCTACTGCCGATTTGACAGATGTTTATTGGTTTGGCAGTAAACGGAGAATTGAACATTTTTAAAATCCAGATGGCTATCTGAGGAATGCCCATGTCCGTACTTGGGGCTGGAGCGGCAGTAAGAATCTGTTTGGGTAAAAACTTTTGTTGATTTTCCTCGATATAGAGAGGCCAACTCATGGCTAATAATCCTCCCAAAGAATGACCGAACACATAAAAATCAAACTCCGATTGAGCAAGACTGGGATTATCTTGACCTAATTTTTTCCAAGCTGCATCAGTTAGACCGATAGCTTGTTGAATCCATTCCACTGGGCTGTGCAAAAGACTGAGGTCAACAGTGTAAATAAGCTGCTTCAGATTCTTTCCATAGCGGTTTTTGAACAATTTGATTACTAAAAATAGTACGACCAAGGCTAAGGAAAGGCGAAGGTACTTGAACAGGGTAGGTTTGAGGAGCTTGCGGACAACCGGGCCAATCTTCTTTCGCCGATATTGCAGTAAAGTATCCTCTATCTTGAATTTATCCCATTTTGAAACTACTTTACTCAAAATGTTCAACCAAAAAGATAAGGGTTCTTTTTCTTCACTGCCTTTGTTTGTTGTTAGATCGTCGGGATAGCGGCTGTTTTGAAAATCAGGAAAAACTACATAATAGCCTTGCTTAGCCAATTCTTCTAAATGAGATTGATAGAATTTTGGCAGGCACAAAGCAAAGCCGTGCAAGTAAGTAATTAACCTCAGTTTTCCTTCCCCATCCCGGTAAGGAGCATCAGGAGCGAAAACTTGGATAAAATTTCCTTTAATGTGACTCCCTGACTGATATATTTTGTAGCCATCTTTGGGGATAATATGCTCCCACTCAAACGCGGCTTCTGGATTTTTATTGACCATAAATATATTCTCTTGTTGTTGGTTTCTAGCTAGTTTTTTGCCGATTATCTGTACTTTATCCTCTGTTAACAGCAAACTTAGAGCCATTACTAATTCAGATGCGCTACCAGGGAGTGTACCTACTGTAGATGAAGGCATAGCATTACCAAGTAGGGCAATAAATGTTCCTACAAATAACCACGACCATTTCAGCCTGACCCAGATACCGATACCAATCAGTAGCATGAACAAATTAACTACAATGGTAATAATTGGTGGGCCACTTAAGTTAGCAGGGCTATAACGCAAAATTTCCGCAAAAAACCTTGGCTCCAACTCCAATCCTATGTAGTTGGTGGTAATATCTATCCCCGCGAGTCCGAATGCAACTACCCAAGATAAAACTCGCACTATTGTAGTCGCCCAAGCTGCTCCAGCACGGTGAGCAAGTTCAACACCAATTACAATGAACAGCGGCACAATTAAGTCGTGCAAGAGAAAGCGAACCCTACTGAGAATTTCTAAAAGCTCTCCTTCACCAATTAAATTTCCTATGGACAGAATGAAATTGTCATAGCTAAGGCTGGCTAGCAATAAAGGTAAAACAATCATCGCTAAGCTGGGTGATAGCCGCCACAGCAGAATCCCCCAACCTAATAATATCCATTCAATCAGAGCTATACCGAGATGTCCAAGGGGATAAATCATGAACAAAATGTGGTTAATCGGCAAGGAATCAGCTATTGATATAACCATATTTGCTAATTTTCTATTGCTAATTTTTCTTGATTACCGTGACTGAATTCAGCAATGCCTTTGCTGTAAACTAACCAAGTGAAGATAGCAACTCCTGCTTCTGTTCCACCTAAGTCATGGAGAATATGAAATAAAGCATTTAAAGCGACTTGGGGGTTGGTATAGGGGTCGCCTCCATATTTGTCGAGAAGAAATACAAAAGTTAAGTTTACTCCTACTGAAAAAATTGGGACTAGAATAATCTTCCAATCTTTGAGAAGCTGATAACCTCGGTAGGTCAAGACTCCAAAAACTATAGTAAGTGCAATATAAATTGGCACTTTAAAGCTAGGGTTATCAGCTTTATAACCTAAAGGGTATAAAATTGATATAACCAACAAACTGATGGCGAACAAAATGTTAACTAATCTCGTGAGGGCAGTTGTCTTGATAACCAGGCCATCTGACCACAATACAAATGCTGAAATCAAGAAAAAGTAGAACATAAAATTCAGCATGGTGAAATCGTTTTGATAATACCAGCATTGGGTAACGTGCCAGCCAATTTCAGCGGCGATCGCTACCATAATAAAAGCTAGACCTAGTTGGGAAGCAAAAATCACTTTGAACCCCAATCCCAAATTTTTTAAACCGTCGTAAAAAATTCTCATTGCTAGCGGAATCAGCGCAAAAGTGAGAATGTGCGTGACAATTAAGCCAAATTTCCAACCGCCAGTAATACAGATTCTATTTGGATTGACTAACTGAGATTGTGCGATTTCTGGCAATATTGTCAGAGTATAACCCAATCCAAATAAAGCTATTAAAAAACAGAATGCGATAAAAGCTAAGTCAGAATTGAATATTTTGCCCCTAGGGCTTTTTTGAATGTTTATCATGGATTAAATGAGTTATTTTCAGTAGTTATATTGCGGCTTTTATGGTTAACTTTATTAGCTGATACCAATTTGATAGGTTGTTGCATATAGCAATCCTAAATGATTCAGATAAATTTGTAGGGGTAGTGCTACCCCTACTCCCCGTGCCTACCCCCTATCTATCGGGCAACCACGGGGGGATTGCCCCTACAATAATTATGAGAATGATTTAGGATTGCTATATATTTCGATCCCCCTCGCATCCCCCGCGGGAGGGGGACTTTGACCACCCTCTTGTCCCCCCCTTATTAAGGGGGGTTAGGGGGGATCGGATTCTATGCAGCCTCATAAAAAATTGGTATGAGCAAAAATCGCATAAAAAAATTTAAACACAAATAGTTATATATTGAATAATATTTAGCTATGTGTGTTTGAAAGGACAGCTATATCAACTCTTTTATCCCAACTAATGAGTGTTATCTTTTTGATTACCCTTAGTTAGATTTGAAGTTAATGCTTAAGATCGCGGGTTCTGTTCCAAAACCACTTCCTTGTGCCTGATATCTGACATCTCCAGCTTCTAAGATCGCTGGTCCACCGCATAATTCAATTAGGTTAGTACCTTGCTGAACTTTGCTAGGCATACAACCAAACTCACGTTTTCCCCCAGTACCAGTAATTTCAATCTTGTCAATTATTCCAGTTGCAGTAGAAGGCTCTAAGGAAACTACAGCAGTGTCAATTCTTTTTGATTCTTTCAGGCATCTTATATTTGTATCAACATTGAAACTTCCGTTATCAATTTTAATCTGTCTCAATGGCTGCGGAATTACAGGATTTTCAGGAGAAGAGCAAGTATCTGCCATTGCTGCTGTAGGAAAACAGAAGATCAAAACTGACAGAGCAAATGCCAAAAACTTGGCCAACCGCATAGTTTTTTTCATTGAATTCATGATGGTGTTACTTGTCGATTTTCTGATTTGAGGCGAGACGAAGTTGTATTTTTGTCTCTACACCTATAAGACGAATCCAGAGGTCAATTTCTGAATTTTTCGAGTTATAGGCTGTTTTTTCCTAGATAAATGCACCCTCAGCACAAGAACTTTAATTTCCAATCACACCAGATTTTGTCATTAAGTTGAGGTCAGAAACAATAGATATTGGGTAGGCGCTGACGGCAGTGCCTACCCAACATCTATTTTCAATTACTGATTAATTTTCAATCAGAATTGATTTTTACTTTTAGCGCCGACGATACCATCTAAACATTATTTTTCTCCTTCTTTAGATGAATTTGCTGTGCTTTCTGTCGAGACGAAATTGTATTTTTGTCTCTACACCTATAAGACGAATCCAGAGGTCAATTTCTGAATTTTTCGAGTTAGAGGCTGTTTTTTCCTAACTCAATGCACTCTGAGAGGTTCAGATCCCCGACTTCCCTAAGAAGTCAAGGCTCTACGCTTTAGCCCGATCGCCCTTTCGCCTCTTACCTTTCAGCCGTTTCACAGCCTCCTCAACCTCCCCGCGAAAAGGGTAGAGCAACCGCCGACTCAGCGCACTTCGATAAGCCTCCACAGCCTCCGTCACATCCCCCAACCCCAACAACGCCCTTCCTTGCCAGTAACCAGCCATCGCCGGGTCAAACTCCATCAATTCCTGAGACTGACAAGCCTTTTCCAACCATTTCCGACTCGCCACCTCATCCCCCAACACTCGATAACTCTCCCCCAGCCACACTGCAGCAGACACCGATTGCAGATAACCCCCCTCTTCCGGTAACAACTGCCATCCTTGCGCCAAAGCCTCCACCGCTTCCCGGTGTTTCCCCGCCAGCGCCAACACCCGCCCATGACAAAACCAAGCATCAGGTAACTGCGGCTCAAGTTGCGTCCCCCGCACAGAGACACCACACCCCCGCTCAATTTCCTGAAAACTTTCCACCAACACCCTCCCCGCCGTCGTCCAAACACTCCAGCGATCGGGAAAACGATCGAGCATCTCTTCTACTATTGATGCAAGGGTTACTTCACAGTTCGATCGCCCTAAATCCCCCAGGGCTGTTTCATTATCGGTAGGGGCCGTGCCCCCGTGCCGGCCCTCTTGGTCTGACCTGCTGATCGAATCGTCTGGGTCGGGGGTAGGCACGGGGGCACTACCCCTGGGGGTAGGCACGCACCATCCACTACCCTTGG
>NZ_JAUBTL010000047.1:0-34136 GCF_036702475.1 Microcoleus sp. D2_18a_B4 | reverse complement strand
GGGTAGGCACGGGGGCACTACCCTTGGGGGTAGGCACGGGGGCACTACCCTTGGGGGTAGGCACGGGGGCACTACCCTTGGGGGTAGGCACGGGGGCACTACCCCTACAAAATTCACGTTTTTGGTGAGCGGTAGACGCAGAGGTTAAAGGCAAAATCTCGCACAACGCCCGATAAATTTCACAATCCTGGGGATAGAGACGATAAGCCTTCAGCATCGCCTCAGCCGCCCTCTGATATTCCCCGGTATGGAACAAGCACCGCCCATAGGAATACCAACCCCTCGGATGATTCGGGTGTTCCTCAGTAAACCGTTCCAACACCCCAATCCCGTTAGCCGACTCCCCCCGGAATAGGTGATAATAGGCCAGCAACTCGCGGGCATCCGCCGCATCAGGAGCCAGTTGCAGCACAGAACTAATTATCTGTTTAGTCTGTTTGCCTTCCTCACCCGATACCAATCTCATCCGGCAACGAGTATCCGCCAGTCGTTTGAGCGCTCGGAAATCACCCGGAGCCACCTCTAGCGCTTTGCTCAACCGCCGCTGGGCTTGGCGCACATTACCCACCGCCTGACTCGCGTCGTAGCTGTCAATCAGCGCTACAACATCATCCGGGTTCAGTGACAAAACCGTATCAAAGGCTCGCAAAGCTGCAACCGCATCCCCTCTCCCCCTTTGCACCTGCCCCAAGGCCAGCCAGTGAGCCGCATTATCTGGTTCAAGGGTTGCCGCCGACTCAAAAGCGAGTATCGCGGCTTGAGTGTCATTTCTACAGAGTGCGATCGATCCGCTGATATGCTGTCGAGTCGCCTCATTGCGTGCATTGGCCAAGGCACTTTCATAAACTGCTATGGCCTCAACCTCTTGTCCCATAAGCTGCAAGAGTTTCCCCAATTGCAACCGCACGCCAATCAATGGTTGCTGCCGATCGATCACTTGGCGATACTCCTCAACCGCCTGCTCAATACGACCCATTGCATACAGCAGATTCGCCAATTCCAACCGTTTCTTCCATCCAGAAGGATACTGCTGCACGTACTCACTTAATGTTTTCAGCTTCTGGTCAATTCGGGCGGGCTTTTCGTCTAGAACTAGGTAAGCATTCAACTCCACCCCAGAGGACTGAGTGAGGGATACCAGCCGGAGTGTAGTGTTTCTAGACATATTGCTGTTACCTGATAATTAATTGTCTCGCCAATGTTCTCTGTCATCGGGGCGATCGAGTCGGATGCGATCGTTTCATCGAATTGTAGGGGCAATCCCCCCGCGATCGCCCCAACCGTGGCTGCCCCACCCGTGGCTGCCCCAACCGAGGCTGCCCCACAATCTTGACGCGGTAGGCACTGGGGCACTACCCCTACAGCAAAATCATCCGCGATCGCCCCAGAATCTTGACGGGGTAGGCACGGGGGCACTACCCCTACAGCAAAATCATCCCCGATCGAGGCAACGTCCCCCTTTTTAGAGGACTCGGAGGAATCTAACAAAGCATCATCCACCCCTGACAAATACTTGCTCAAACGCTTTTGCAGAATATCTCGTGCCTGTTGGATGCGCTTGTAAACGTTATTGAGCGAGAGAGCAAGTTGTTGGGCAATATCTTGATAGGCAATCTGGTGGCAGTAACGCAGGATAAACGGAGTTCGCAGTCGAGAAGGAAGAGTATCAATAGCGCGGCGAATGTACTGTCCCAACTCATGATGTAGAAGTGCTTCTTCAGGAGAGTTCAAACAAGAAATAACTGCTGAGCTTCCTGTAGCAGCTACTTCTTCAATATCCTCCATTTGCATTGCTTTCCGGCGACGTTCTCGGTGTATATCTATACATAGATTATGGGTTAAGCGAGTGATCCAAGCTCGGAGGTTGGTGATTTTTTCGGCATAGTCTGGCAATTTATCCCAAGCTTTGAGCATGGCGCGACTGAGCACCTCTTCAGCATCAGTAGCATTCCCCTCCATCCACCTGAGACAGCAACGGTAAAGATCATCTCGGTTCTGCTGCCATAGCTGCCAAAATGCTTTCTCTATATCTTCAGGACAATACCGAATGTCTGTTGCAATAACGGATTGAGAATTTGACATGATTTTAAAAGTGGTGAAAGATAAATGTGGAGGAACATTCCTCTGTTCCTTTTTTCGTTGCACCCCAATCCCGCAAACATCTAGCTCAGTGTGGTCTGAGTATTTATGCGGATAAAGATTGGATTCAGTTACTCTTTTTTTGAGGCTGCATCCTTTCCATGTCTGTATCCTGGCTCCCCTCCCCCGCCCCTGTCAGTCGGAAAAGTCGGATCGTAAAGTCGGAAAAGTCGGACGCCCTGGTTTTACTATCTATCTTTAGATAGAGCCGATCGACAGCATGACTGGTAGTGTTCTATGTCTTTTGGTGGATGCTATTAATAGTATGTTTGCGCGCTCGGCATAAAGCAAGTCGGAAAAGTCGGATCGTAAAGTCGGAAAAGTCGGATCATTTGGAGCGTTATGTGAATAGGGCTTACGCATGGGGGCCCATCACCTGTGTTTTTTTAGGAAAATACACAGGTTGCAGCCCGCACCCAAGGTAAAAAACCCGGTTTCTTTGGTGGGAGTGCCTCCAAGGCTGGTGAAGAAAGAGGTGGGCAAAAATTTAAGCGAACAAACTCAAATAGCTGACGGGGAGACAAGCAACTTAAAAGCCTTGCAATTAAAGGGTTTAAGCCGATCGCCCTCACAAAGAATTAAGCGGGCGCGATCGCATGGCTGCATATTTCGACAAGGTGGAATCACGATCGGGGGCGATCGTCCCGGAGCGTAAGTGTCAATAAGTCTGTCATAATAGCTATTAGGAATTTTTCCACCGACTTACTACGGTGTATAACTCAAAGCTAGGGTGCCCAACTGAAAAAAATTACCCGATGAGATTGATTTGTATATGACTTTTGAGCAAGCTCTAGAATTTCTCGAATCAGCCTTAGAGTCCAAAACCAGTAAACCGTTAAATTTTCTTGAGCAGGAAATCTTAAAAGCTGCGTGGAAAAACGCAACTTATAGTGCTGTTGCTGACAGCTTGTACCTCAGTGTAGGACATATCAAAGATTTATCTTCCATCCTGTGGCACCGCATTTCAGAGGTAATGGGGGAAAAAGTTACTAAGAATAACTTCCGCTCTCTGCTAGAGAAGCAAAGCACCCAAACTGATCTCGCCGAGGCCAAAGTCGAAGGCGAACCTATGACGATGGCTTCGGTAGGAGAAAGTGACATCAATGAATTAGGAACTTGCAAAGGCAACATTTTAATTGTTGATGATCTCCCAGAGAATCTGCGTTTTCTCACAAGAATTCTCACTAAGGAGGGGTATAAAGTTCGCTGCGTCACCAATGGTGCGATGGCCTTGAGGACTGTTCGCCATTATCCCCCCGATGTTGTATTGCTGGATATTAAAATGCCAGACATGAACGGCTATCAAGTCTGCGAAGCCCTCAAATCCGATGAAAACACCTCAGAAATTCCGATTATTTTCTTAAGCGCACTTGACCAAGTTTTTGATAAAGTTAAAGCTTTTAAGGTAGGGGGGTCTGACTACATCTCTAAACCTTTTCAGTTGGAAGAAGTGGTAGTTCGCCTCGAAACTCAGCTCACTATCCAGCACCAAAAACGCCAGCTTAAAGAAGCAATTGAGCGACACCAGCAAACCGCAGAAATTGCCTACCAATCTCGCAGCCTGCTGGCAAATTTGCTAAACTCATCTCTGGATGGCATAGCTGCGGTGGAGGCGGTGAGGGGAGATATCGCTGGAGAAATTGAAGATTTTCGCTGCTTGGTAGTTAACCCTGTCTTTGCCAGACTCTTAGGGAAAAAACGAACAGATCTCGCGAGCGAACCCGTGCTGAAACAACTGCTTAATCAATTGAGTCCAGGAGTGTTTGATTTATTAGTAGAAGTTGTTGAGACTGGAGAATCGCTTGAAGGAGAGGTTCATCTAGAAAGTGATTACCTTGGCAAATGCTATTATTTCACTGCTGTTAAATTGGGAGACGGTTGCTCAATTACCATCCGCGATCTTACAGACTTAAAACAGTCGGCATTAAAGTCAATGATCGAACAGAACCAACGGCGTGTTATCAAATAGGATAAACGGCGCTTACGCAATCTGACCCAGAAACCGGGTTTATGAAGTGCAGTTCCAGCAGCAAAACGAGGTTGTTAGTAGCTTCCGGGAGGCGAGAACCGGGGAGAAGGGCGATCGTCCGAACTCCCGGCATTAACTGCAAATCTTTGCCCGTAGAATTGAGATTGTCTAATTACTAGAAAACGGAATATTGGAGTATACTGGAGTGATTCTCTATATTAGATTGTTCTAGTAATGTATCTGTCCCCAGCTCAAGCACAGGAAAAATACGGCTACCACCCTAAAACATTAGCAGATTGGGCGGATGACGGCAAAATCGAATACATCCGCTCCAAAGGAGGTCATCGCCGCTACCTAGAGTCCAGTATTGTCGGGAAATCAGGCTTGCAGGAAACTACCGGATTGGTAATCATTTATGCCAGAGTCTCAACTCATTCGCAGAAAAACGATTTAGAGTCTCAAGCTACAGCCCTCAAAGCTAATCGGCAAGGCAACTTAATTCGAGAGATCGGCTCTGGGATGAATTTTAAGCGCAAGAAATTCATTAAATTGATGGAGCGAGTTGGACACGGAGAAATATCTGAAATTGTTGTCGCTCACAAAGATCGTCTGTGCCGATTTGGATTTGAATTTGTGGAATGGTACTGCTCTCAAAATGGCTGCAAAATAACTGTTTTAGGCAAAACCGACCTATCCCCTCACGCTGAATTGATGCAGGACTTTATGAGCGTCATGCACTGCTTTAGTAGCCGCCTTTATTTTCTGAGGCGTTACAAAGACCCGATCAGTAAAGAAGAAATAACGACTAACGAAAAATCTGCGGAACCCATTGAGGAATCGGAGTGTATAGGAGTATCATTGTAAAATGCTCAAACGCCAAAAAGGATATTCAATCGCAACAAAATCAGTTAAAGCGAAATTGATTCGCTCAAAGTTTGATATGCAGGAAACCAAGGATGCTTACAACGAAATAGTGCATTTTTATTTCCTGTTAATTGCCGAAAATCCTCAAGGCGTTAGTATTCCCGTTCAATCTAATGGTGGTTGGCGATACTACGAACTACTGACTGCTGGTCATCAGTTTATCAATGGTTTCCCTTCCCCATTGAAAAGAGCTGCAATTCGACAAGCCATCGGCGCTTACGAAAGTTGGAATTCTACCTACCAAAAATGGTTAAATCGGCCGAAGCGGATGAGGCATCATAAACCTCCTATCCATCCTAGAGCGTTCCGGTTCAACCCGCAGTACGATTCAGGGATGTGGAAAGAGGATGATGGCTTTTCCATTGTTTTGAAGATGCGAGTTGGAGATGCGTGGAAGTGGGTTAAACATCAATACCAATGCCCTCATATCTCAGCGGAATGGGTAAAAGGTTCTCCCAGGATTCAGGTACAAAACGGTTCTTTGTGGATCGTTTTTCCACTAGAAAAGTATGTTCCTGCAACTGGAGGTATCAAGGGACTCATGTCTAAATCCGCATTTAGAACGTGCGGAGTTGATATGGATATCGACAAGTTTATCATCATTGCAACCGTTCTAGAAACCAACGACAGAGGCGAAACGACTGAGATCGCTAGACACTTTATCAACCAGTCGCGTCATATAGCTCGTAGGAAGCGGGATCTAGGAAGAATTGCAATCAAGATGAGAAAATCCAAAATAGTGAGTCGCGGTTTTGCTAAATCAAAATGGGACTCAATAACGGCTAGAGAAATTGACTTTTCTAGGGTTGTTTCAAGGAGGCTTGTTGAATTCGCGAAGCACTGGAAAGCGGATGTAATTAGTTTTGAACACCTGGGTAATCTTCGCCCCAAAAAAGGTAAATTTTCTAGGCGGTCAAATCAAAAACGCGCTTACTGGCTCAAGGGAAAGGTTTTTGAACAAGTCAAGCGGATTGCGTATCAAGATTATGCCATATTGACAACTCGTGTTAGTCCGATGAACACGAGCCGTCTTAGTCCGTGGGGAGATCCACTTTGGAGAGGAGTTAAATTTCCTGCTAGCCCACTTGAATTTGAGGACTATCAATCTGGGGCGGCATTAGTGGCAACTGTTAATGGTTACAAAACTCATTCTGGATTAAATGCCGCCCGCAATGTAGCGTTAAAAGCAATCAAGCGCAACATCCCAGAGGCGGAGCTCAATCTTAAAAGCCTTAAGTAGTAATACTTGAGGTGTGCAATCAAACTAGAACGGTGTTAGCGACTGCCACTTTGATTGTATTAGGCCAGGGTAAACTGCCTAAAAATTCCTACCTTACTACGCTCCACTTGGTTGGGACTAGCTCCCACAAACTAAAGGACGCGACTACAGAGGAGTTGCAAAAGTGAACTTTATTGGGAATGTCGTGTTTCGCTCCGACTTACTCCATTTATGGGTTACTCCATGACAGGATTGCCGACAAACTGAGCTTTCTTTAAACCCTGTCGGTTTAAGTCAGCAGCAGTCAAAGCATCTCTAGTAAAAACCGCCAGACATTTCTCTGAGCAAAGCAAGTGCCACAAGATTAAACCCAAATCGACTCGCCCCTCGTAATAACTAGAATGGGCCGATAGAAAAATTATATAGGGGCGGTTGCTGGCATGGGCGATCGCAGCCGCGACAATATCCCCAGTGGCCACCACCAAATCGCAGTGGCGCGAATGCCTCCAAACAGCCTGCAATTGCTGCCAAGTCAAAGCAATCAGCCCGGCCCCAATATCTTTGAGGAAAAACAGGGGATTCATGTAAAAAACGCCCCCAGACGGCATTTGACTGGTGGGCCCATTGGCACGGTCGATCGGCGGTAAGCAGCCCCGTCACCTACAATCGGCATGGCCGAAACATCAACATCCGCGCCAGATGCTCTCAAAGCTTGAGAATTTGACAGTTAATCGAGTCTTCCCCGTGGCCGTTGCTGAGGAAAAGAATCCCCTTCGATTTCATAAAATCCAATCAAGATCAGGCTTTTTAAACTCATTTGCGCGATCGCTACCTGCCGACAGGCTACGATTTTGTTACTCTAATTTAAATACATTGTGGAAGTGAAACAGCGTGAATATTGAAATTGGGCGGGGCAAAAGTGCTCGCCGAGCTTACGGCATAGATGAAATCGCGCTCGTACCAGGACAGCGCACCCTCGATCCGAGTTTGGCAGATACCAAGTGGCAGATTGGCGGGATCGATCGAGAAATCCCGATTATCGCCAGCGCAATGGACGGAGTAGTCGATGTCCGCATGGCCATTTTGCTGTCGGAATTGGGAGCAATGGGGGTGCTCAACCTAGAAGGAATTCAAACCCGCTATGCCGATCCCCAGCCAATATTAGAGCGCATCGCGAGTGTCGGGAACCACGAATTTGTTTCCCTGATGCAGGAACTCTATGCCGAACCCATCAAGCCAGAATTAATCGAGCTCAGAATTAAAGAAATTAAAGCAGGAGGAGGGATTGCCGCCGTCAGCGGTACACCGGCTGCTGCGAGCAAATACGGCCGGGCGGTTGCTGAATCTGGAGCCGATATATTTTTTGTGCAAGCAACAGTAGTCTCGACAGCTTTCCTTTCCCCTGAGTCGATCGCGCCTCTAGACTTAACTCAATTCTGTCAAGAGATGCCGATACCAGTAATTTTGGGCAACTGCGTCACCTACGAAGTCGCCCTGAATTTAATGAAAACTGGCGCTGCGGGCATTCTCGTGGGCATTGGGCCGGGGGCTGCTTGCACATCTAGGGGCGTATTGGGTGTCGGCGTTCCCCAAGCCACAGCGGTAGCAGACTGCGCCGCCGCGCGGGACGACTACTATCGCGAAACTGGCAAATACGTGTCGGTGATTGCTGACGGCGGTTTAATTACCGGCGGCGATATCTGCAAGTGCATTGCCTGCGGTGCCGATGGAGTGATGATTGGTTCGCCCTTTGCCAGGGCCGCCGAAGCTCCCGGCCGCGGCTTTCACTGGGGGATGGCGACTCCCAGCCCAGTTTTGCCGCGCGGCACTCGCATTCGCGTGGGGACTACGGGTACTGTGGAGCAAATTTTGCGCGGGCCGGCCCTCCTAGATGACGGTACGCACAACTTGCTCGGAGCTCTGAAAACTAGCATGGGCACCTTGGGCGCTAAGGATCTTAAGGAGATGCAGCAAGTGGAAGTGGTAATTGCTCCTTCTCTGCTGACTGAGGGTAAAGTCTATCAAAAAGCTCAGCAGTTGGGCATGGGTAAGTAGATTTACCGATCGAATACCAGCATACCTTGACAAAATTTGTTCAAGAGTCTCGAAATTTACAGAATATTGTGGAATTATCGAGAAGGAGATGTCACAATATAAGAAGCGGAGACGCATGTTTCCGTTCACTCCTCACACCACACTCCGCCCGGACTACTGTTCGGGCGGTTCCTTTTTTGCCGGAAATCTTGGCTCTTGCTTACTAGATACAGAATTGAGGCTTTTAGCTCCGGAGAGGCCCAGAGTGTCCGAGTGGGAGAGTCTGGGAATGGGAGAATTTTTCTTCTACATAAGTGCATTCTGCCTTCGGAAAGATAAGTGCCTTCGGAAACATAAGTGCCTTGTGCCTTCAGAAACCTTGTGCCTTCTTCCTTCTACCGTCTTCCTTCTTCCTTCTGAAGCATTCTGTTAAAATCGTTGACGCAAGTGGTTACACTTTTTGCTAAACTTGTTATCCGAGAAATAGTATTTACAAGGATGGCTAGGGATGTCAGCAGCCGCGCAAGTAACCGACTCTACCTTTAAGCAGGAAGTGCTCGATAGCGAAGTTCCAGTTCTAGTGGATTTTTGGGCTCCCTGGTGCGGGCCCTGTCGGATGGTGGCGCCCGTCGTAGACGAAATTGCCCAGCAATATGAAGGGCAGGTCAAGGTAGTAAAAGTTAATACCGACGAGAATCCTAACGTGGCCAGCCAATACGGTATCCGCAGCATTCCGACGCTGATGATATTTAAGGGCGGTCAACGTGTGGATATGGTGGTTGGGGCAGTTCCGAAAACTACTCTGGCCAACACTCTGGAAAAGTACATTTAACTGAACTGCGAGCGGTTTCGCGCTGTTCTTTTTGGGCCGCGAAAGCTAACTCCCTTCAGAACCGGGGCAAAGCTACAGGAAAAGTTATTAGTGGCCAGCATGGCAATTTGCTGGTGGCTATTGGCTTCTAACTTGGGCTTGCCCCTTAATTTTTAGTAGCGACAATTTGTTATCGTTTCGGAAAAATTCATGATTCGTTCTGGGTCAGGTCAAGGTTTTGAGTCCCTCCAAGCTGAAGTGATGGATTTGCTCGATCGCTTGCCAATGTTGAAGCACTCTGAGTGGATCGAACGATCGCTCTCTACTATAGTGCAAATGGCCAGAGAGGATCTCGATCGGCTAGACTTGAAGATTATTGCGGCGTCGCTCCGAGATATGGAGAGCGCTTTTGAGATGTTTTATCCTTACCGCCACGTTCGCAAAATTGTGATTTTTGGTTCGGCGAGGGTGTCACCGCAATCTGCAGAATATTTGATGGCCAGAGACTTTGCGCGGGCGATGGCCGAGCAGGGGTTTATGGTGATTACTGGCGGCGGCGGGGGAATTATGCAGGCGGGGAACGAGGGGGCGACTGCTGAACGTTCTTTTGGGCTGAACATTCAGTTACCTTTCGAGCAGAGTTCTAATCCTTTTATTGCCGGCGATCCCAAATTGCTCAATTTTAAATATTTTTTCACTCGTAAGTTATTTTTTCTCCGGGAGAGCGATGCTTTAGCTCTGTTTCCGGGCGGTTTTGGCACTCTGGACGAGGCTTTTGAGTGTCTGACTTTGACTCAAACTGGCAAGTTCGGGCCGGCTCCTTTGGTATTGATCGATCGACCGGGAGGAGATTATTGGCTTGATTGGAATTATTTTGTGCAAAAACAATTGCGGGGTCGGGGTTTGATTTCAGCCGACGATCGCAGCCTGTATACGATTACTGACGATGTAAATGTCGCTTGCGAGGCGATCGGTAGTTTTTATCTGGTTTATCACTCCTGCCGCTACGTGCGCGAAAAATTGGTAATTCGCTTGAAAACAGAGCTTTCTGAGGAGAATGTCGATCGGCTAAATACTGATTTTAGCGATATTGTTGTCACCGGAAAAATTGAAAAAAGTCAAGCTTTGGAACCGGAGATAGGAGATGCAACTTTCGATCTGCCGCGCCTGACTTTGCATTTCAACCAGCGGGATTTAGGGCGGCTTTATCAGCTAATTGCTGCTATAAATCAAATGGGTGCAGCTTCGCCGGCGGCGGCGCATCCAGAACAAAAGTAGTTATTAGTCATTAGTCATTAGTCATTAGTCATTAGTTATTAGTCATTAGTCATTAGTCATTAGTCATTAGTCATTAGTCATTAGTCATTAGTCATTAGTCTGTAGGGGCGGGTTTCACGAGAAATATTTCTAACTTACTCAGGGGATAAATAAACCCGCCCCTCTGATGGAGATAAATTTTGACGACAATCTTTTGACAAAATTGATAGGCTGCATTTATGATAATCAACACTCATCAATAATCAATCAGCAGTAAAAAAACTAATAACTAATGACTGCTGACTACTGACTCCAGATGCTAGACCTGCTGCTAATTGCAATTTTGGGATTTCTCGGCAGTTTCGGTCACTGCGCGGGGATGTGCGGCCCGCTGACAATGGCGTTTTCTCTTTCTAATTCCCGCAACGATAAATTAGCTGCTTTCCGCTTTCATTTGCTGCTGAATTTGGGGAGAATTGCTGCTTACGCTTTGGTTGGTGCAGCAATTGGCGGACTGGGTTCGGTGTTAATTGCTGGCGGACTTTTGGCAGGTACGGGTAGCGAATTGCGGCGGGCGATCGCACTTCTCACGGGCACGATGCTGATTTGGTTCGGAGTAGTGCAAATTAAACCGGGTTTGCTGCCCAGATTGCCGCTGTTGCACCCAATGTCGCACGATCAAGTCGGACAAGCAATGAGCAAGCTTTCGGCACAAAAAAACTGGTGGGTGCCGATTGGTTTGGGTTTGCTTTGGGGTTTGATTCCCTGCGGTTTCCTCTACGCGGCGCAGATTAAGGCGGCGGAAACGGGAAACCCGGTTTTGGGTGCGACAACGATGCTGGCTTTGGGACTGGGCACATCATAGGCTGCAATGGAATTTTGACGCGCTATCTTTTATGTTGCCGCAGCATCAGTTGGGAATGGTGGCTGGGATGCTGTCGCTGCTGTTGATGTTGCCGGCGGCGATTACAAGTTGCGATCGCATTCAAAATTTTTTAGGCAAGCTGTGGCGAATGCTTCACCTGTTAAGCGTTCCAGCTTTCTTGCTGTGCGCTGTACACGCGGTACTCATCGGTTCCCACTATCTCGGCGGTTTTGAATGGAAGTTGCACAATCAACTGCTGACAGCGGTGTTAGCGGTGGTTACGGTGTTAGTTATGTTTGTGCGATCGCGCTTGTTTTGGTCACTTTTATCACTAGAAAAGTTCTATATTTCGCCTGTCAAACAAAAGTAAAAGTTTAGGATTGTTAGTCTTTTTGGGATTGCTAATTGAAGCAACAATTCCCAGTGCGCCGCAGTTAAACTCAATTTCACTTTTGGCGCACCAAGTCGAAGTATCGGGAGATCATCCCTATAAAGTCACGGTTCGCTAAGATAATCTTTCCATCACCGAACATACATCTTGTAGGGGCGGGTTCACCGACAATAAATGCCTAAAACCCCCAATCTCATAAACCCGCCCCCACCCAACGACAAAGCATAATCTACCTATTTTAACATACAAAAAAATACAAGCGAAATCTGTATAAAACCTTAAAAATTGCCAACTCTACAAAATGTCACAAATTTTTACACTACATTATAACCAGTGTCCATTATGGAATTTGTGCAAGCTAACCTCTTTTGAACTGAGCAAAGGATATAACGATGGATATCTTATCTAACACCGTGGCGCTATCACGGATGCAATTTGCGCTAACCGCCATATTCCATATGCTGTGGCCAGTTCTGACTACGGGAATGGGAATTTATCTGGTAATTGTTGAAGGAATGTGGCTGAAAACTCGCAATCCCGACTACTACCATCACGCTCGTTTTTGGTCTAAACTCTACGTCCTCAACTTCGGTATTGGAGTAGCTTCAGGAATTCCGATGGAATTTCAATTTGGCACGAATTGGGCACCATTTTCTGAAGCTGTTGGTGACTTTTTTGGCAGCATTTTGGGCTTTGAAGCTTCAATGGCATTTATGCTAGAAGCCGGCTTTTTAGGAATTATGCTGTTTGGTTGGGAGCGCGTTCACCCGATCGTCCATTATTTCGCTACAATCATGGTAGCCTTCGGCGCTAACCTATCCACAGTCTGGATTTTAGTCGCTAACTCTTGGCTGCAAACTCCTGCGGGCGGAGAAATGGTCAATGGCAAGTTTATTGTCAGCGATTACTTTCAAGCAATTATGAACCCGTTCGCATTAAACAGCATTCTCCATATGTTTTTTGCGACGTTAGAAACTTCGCTGTTTGTCATTGGGGGAATTAGCGCTTGGTACATTCTCAATAAGCGCAACCAAGCCTTTTTTTCCAAGTCTTTAAAAATTGCCATAGCGACCGCAATCGCCGTTGCACCTTTGCAAATATACATCGGACATTTGAGCGCCGAACAAGTCTATCACTATCAACCCACTAAATTAGCAGCAATCGAAGCTAAGTGGGAAACCTCACCAGCGGGAGACTCAGCCGATTGGACTTTGCTAGCTTTGCCTAATGAAAAAGCCCAAAAAAATGACTGGGAAATTAGCGTACCCAATGGCTTAGGATACGTTTTGGAATTTAAACAAAAACTCTCCGAACCCGTACTAGGTTTAAAGGAATGGAAGCCAGAAGATAGACCCCGGATGGTGGGTTTAATCTACTATTGTTTTCGCATCATGTCCGGGATTGGATTCTTCTTTTTAGGACTGATGCTGTTCAGTATAATTCAGTGGATGCGAGGCAAACTTTCTCCTGAAAATATTAGCAGTCAACCTTGGCTGATGCGCGCTTGGGTATTAGCTGCTCCCCTGGGATACATTGCTGTAGAATCGGGTTGGATTGTGCGCTGTGTCGGCAGACAACCTTGGGCTTTATACGGGCAAATTCGCACTGCTGATGCGGTGTCAAACATCCCCGCCAGCAATGTTTTAACTTCTCTCAGTTTCTTTGCAGTTATTTACAGCTTTTTGTTTGTTTGTGCCTTGTATTTTGGCAGCAGAATTATCCGCAAAGGCCCTAATTTAAGTCTGCCTGTGCCAGGTTTAGACAATGAACCTGCAATCGAAAGTCAACCCGCAGAACACATTCCCGATCAACGTCCCGTAGAAGCACAACAATAGGAGATTTTATGCAAGCTTTGGAGCATTTTCTCCCGCAAGTTTGGTTTGTAGTTTTGGCTTTGTTTCTCCTGCTATATGTCATGCTAGACGGTTTTGACTTAGGAGTAGGAATCCTGTCTCTGACTGCTTCCGACGAGGAACGCAGGGGCATTTTAATGACGAGTTTGGGCAACGTTTGGGACGCGAACGAAACTTGGCTGGTGTTGATGGGAGGCGCTTTATTTGGCGCATTTCCCCTGGCTTACGGCACGATTTTGACAGCGCTATATATACCAATTTGCATGATGCTTTTTGGTTTGATATTTCGCGCTGTAGCCTTTGAATTTCGCGAGCATTCTAATCGCAAATTATTCTGGAATTATGCCTTTGGTGCTGGCAGTTTTTTAGCAGCTTTAGCTCAAGGATTTGCCCTCGGTGCGGTGCTCGAAGGGATTGCGGTTGATGAAGCCGGTCACTTTGTGGGTTCTACTTGGGATTGGCTGGATTGGCGATCGATCTTGGTTGCTTTGACGCTGATTCAAGGCTATGTTTTGATCGGTTCAACCTATCTAATTATGAAAACGGAGGGCGAACTGCAAACAAATCACTATCGCACGGCTAAAATTGCGGCGGTGACAACTTTAATCGGAGCGATTTTAATTACAATTGCCACTCCGATTTTTTACGAAAGTGCTAGATCCAGGTTGTTCGAGAAACCGCTAGTTTATGTCTTTGCCACGATTCCTTTGTTGGGAGTGCTGTTGGTGGGACTGCTGCTGAAAAGTCTCGCAAGCAAGGAAGAACGAACGCCGTTTATCTGGACGATTCTGATTTTTTTGCTTACTTTCATCGGCTTGGGATTGATTGTTTTTCCCTACATTATTCCCTCGCAAATCACGATTTACCAAGCCGCAGCTTCGCCCAGCGCGCTGGTATTTATGATTGTGTTCATGGGCGTTCTGCTCCCGATTATGATTTTTTACAACATCTACAATTATGTTGTGTTTCGGGGTAAGGTTGTCGGCGGCCACTACGGGGAATAAAGCATAATACAACCGCAGATGCAGGCTAATGTACGCAGATATTATCAAGTTTATCTCCTGGTTTATCTGCGTATATTTGCGGTGAAAAATTACCAATTATTGTTTTCTGATATGATCAGAACTTACGCAACCATACTATACATAACATAGCGTAAATAGTGCGGAGTAGGCAAAGAAACTAATTTAGGATTAGCGATCGCACCTCCTGCGATTTGACCTTTGAAATTTGAAATTTGAGATTTGATATTTGAGATTGCTCGCACGGATGAGTCCGAGGGGTTGTGATTATGATGGGGAGCTTTTTTCACAGGTACACGGATGAATCCGGATGCTTGTAACCACATTGCTTTTGGTCAAATAATAGTTGATAAACATTGGGAAAAAATTACAGTTAATTCTGTCCCTAGCGAGGGTGCAGAGTTTGCGATCGCTATCTTTGTCACATTATAAAATATAATAAAAGAGAAGGTTTTAATTTAACTTTTTTATAAGAGAGGGTTAACCAGTTATGGATGCGATCGCCAATTTGTCAGGTTATCAGATTACAGAGCAACTTTATGTAGGTACACGCACCCTAGTCTATCGAGGCATCCGTACCCGTGACCAATACCCAGTCGTCCTCAAACTGCTGCGAAACGAATACCCCACCTTCAACGAGCTCATCCAGTTTCGCAACCAATATACCATTGCCAAAAATCTCGACTTCCCTCACATCGTCAAACCCCTGACGCTGGAAGTATACCACAATAGCTATGCCCTAGTAATGGAAGACTTTGGTGGAGTCTCCCTACCTACTTATCTAAAAACAGCAACAAATGAAACCCAACCATCTCAAGCTTTACCTTTAGCAGAATTTCTCCAACTCGCCATACAACTAACAGACATTATTCACTATCTCTACCAAAACCGAGTCATTCACAAAGATATTAAACCCGCTAATATTCTCATTAATCCCGACACCAAACAAATTCAACTAATTGACTTTAGTATTGCATCCCTCCTACCACGAGAAACCCAAGAAATCCAGAATCCGAATATTTTAGAAGGAACATTAGCCTATCTCTCCCCCGAACAAACAGGACGGATGAATCGAGGTATTGACTATCGTAGTGACTTTTATTCTCTGGGTGTGACCTTTTATGAATTGTTAACAGGACAGTTGCCATTTATCTCTGATGATCCGATGAAATTGGTGCATTGTCACCTCGCCAAACAGTCGAAACCTATCCATCTAATAAATCCAGAAGTTCCCATAATTTTATCAAAAATTGTCAGTAAGCTGATGGCGAAAAATGCCGAAAAACGCTATCAAAGTGCATTAGGACTCAAGCACGATTTAGAGATTTGTTTAATTCAGTTACAAAAAACAGCCAAGATAGAAGATTTTGAACTCGGAAAGCGAGATATTAGCGATCGCTTTACTATCCCCGAAAAGCTCTACGGTAGAAAAAAAGAAGTCGCTCAACTATTAGCTGCCTTTGAGCGAGTCAGCACAGGTAGCACCGAAATGATGCTAGTAGCAGGTTTTTCGGGAATTGGGAAAACCGCCGTTGTCAATGAAGTTCATAAACCCATTGTCCGTCAGCGCGGTTATTTTATCAAAGGCAAATACGATCAATTTCAACGAAACATTCCCTTCAGTGCCTTTGTGCAAGCTTTTCGCGACTTAATGGGTCAATTACTATCAGAATCGGATACCGAACTGCAAACATGGAAAACCAAGATTTTAGCAGCAGTCAGAGACAACGGACAAGTCTTGATTGACGTGATTCCTGAGTTAGAACGTATAATTGGCGCTCAACCCCCTGCAACAGAATTGTCAGGAGGCGCGGCACAGAATCGCTTTAATTTGCTAATGCAAAAATTTGTGCAAGTTTTCACGAGCAAAGAACATCCTTTAGTGATGTTTTTGGATGACTTGCAATGGGCGGATTCAGCATCCCTGAATTTGCTACAATTATTGATGCTCGATACAGGATATTTATTAGTATTGGGGGCATATCGAGATAATGAAGTTTGGCCCGTGCATCCATTTATCTTAAGAGTGGATGAGATAGTTAAAACGGGGGCAACAGTGAATACAATTACTTTGGAACCGTTAAGCGAACTAGATATGAATTTGTTGGTGGCGGATACGCTGAATTGCGAATCATCACTTGCCCAACCTTTGACAACATTAGTCTATCTAAAAACTCAGGGTAATCCTTTCTTTGCAACTCAGTTTCTCAAGACATTACATGACGAGCAGCTAATTAGCTTTAACTGGGAGATTCGGCATTGGCAGTGTGATATTGCCCAAGTGAAAGCCTTAGCTATCACTGATGATGTCGTTGAATTCATGGCGTTGCAATTGCAGAAGCTGCCCAAAGGAACTCAGTATGTTCTCACATTAGCTGCTTGTATAGGATCACAGTTTGATTTGAATACGTTAGTAATTGTCAGTGAGAAATCTGCTGGAATGATGGCTACGGCTTTATGGAAAGCATTACAGGAAGGTTTGGTGATTCCCACGACCAAAATCTATAAGTTCTTTACCGAATCGGATAGTGATGAAGTTTTCAAGGCTTCAGCTAATCCAACTTATCGATTTTTACACGATCGCGTCCAGCAAGCCGCATATTCGCTAATTCCCAATTCACAGAAAAAAGCAACGCATCTCAAAATCGGACAATTACTTCAGCAAAATTCTTCAAAAATAGAGCTAGAGGAAAAACTGTTTGATATCGTCGGGCATTTGAATCGAGGAATTGAGTTAATCACCCAAGCGAGCGAACGGGAAGCCTTAGCTCAACTTAACTTAGAAGCCGGTTGTAAAGCCAGAAATTCAACCGCCTACACGGCAGCCAGAGTTTATCTGCAAACAGGCATTGATCTACTAACAGCCAACTGCTGGCAAAGCCAGTATGAATTAACCCTGAACCTCTATGTTGCGGCTGCCGAAGCTGCCTATTTGAATGCTGACTTTGACAGCATGGAAGAGATAGCAGCACAAGTGTTGCAAGCAGCCCAGACAATCTTAGACAAAATCAAAATTTACGAAATTCAAATCGCTGCCGAGACAGCACAGAGCAAGTCACTAGAAGCCATTGCAGTAGCAAGAGATGCACTCTGGCAATTGGGCATTGAATTACCCACCGCACCTGACGAAGCCTTGATTAGCCAAGCGCTACAAGCCGTTGCTAGCCAACTCCAAGGTAGAACGATTGAGGAACTGGTGGATCTGCCTGTGATGAGTGATCCTCAGACTCAGGCAGCTATGCCAATATTGGCCATGTTATTTGCACCCATTCTCCAGGGAATTCCAGGCTTAGTGCCCCTACTTAGCTCCACGATGGTAAGTTTATCGCTCTCCTTTGGGAATGCACCCGCATCGACGGTGGGCTATGCGATTCACGGACTTGTATTAAGTGCTTTTTTGGGAGAGGCAAAAACGGGCTATAGCTTTGGTAAATTGGCACTCTCATTGCTCGATCGGGTAAATGCACGAGAATTTAAGTGCATTACTCATAATATGTTTGGGGCATTTATTCAGCATCATCAAAATGCTATGAGGGCAGGGCTACCAACGCTGAAAGAGGGCTTTATAGCTGGCATGGAAACTGGCGATTTTCTTAACGCTGGCTACAACATAGCTACTTACAGCTACATCAACTTTTACGGTGGGGTAGAACTGGATACTTGGGAACCGGAACTGGCTGTCTACAGTGCTACCTTGGCTCAGGTGAAGCAATATTCGGCTCGGACTTATTTGCATATGGAGCGGCAGATGTTGCATAACTTGAGGGAAGTCGTCAACCAGCCGGATTGCTTAATCGGAACTGCCTATGATGAAACGGTGATGATTCCTAAGCACTATCAGGATCGTGAATTCAGTGCGATCGCCCTTGTCTACATTTACAAGCTGCTGCTTGCCTACTCATGGGGCAATTATCCGGCTGCCTTAAACCACATTGGTCAAGTCAAGCCGTATGTGATGGCATTATCGGGATTGCTTCATGTTCCTGCTTTCCATTTCTATGCAGCCCTGACGTATCTGGCAGTGTTTTCCACACAGCCAGAAACCGAGCAAGCTGAAACTCTCGCCCTAGTGGAAACCCATCAAACGACTCTGCACCAGTGGGCGCAAAATGCTCCCATGAATCATCTGCATAAGTGGTATTTAGTTGAAGCAGAACGGCAGCGGGTTTTGGGTTACAAGGCAGATGCACTTTCCATGTACGATCGCGCCATCCGACTAGCTCAAGATCATAAATTCCTCAACGAAGAAGCCCTCGCCAACGAACTAGCAGCGAAATTCTACTTGGAATGGGGCAAAGAAAAAGTAGCTCAAGCCTACATGATTGAAGCGTATTATTGTTATGCCCGCTGGGGAGCTAAAGCCAAAATAGATGATTTGGAAAAACGTTATCCTCGCCTACTCGGTATTATCCTTCAGCAAGCTCAATCCTTTAGTTCCTTTAAAGAAACGATCGCCCGGGGAACGATTACTTCTACTCACTCTTCTAGCAGCAACTCTGATTTTCTAGATTTGCCTACTCTGATCCAAGCCTCTCAAGCCATCTCTGGGGAGATTGAACTAGATAAACTCCTGACTACTCTCCTAAAAATAGCGATCGCGAATGCTGGCGCTACTAAGTGTGTCTTATTGCTCAAACAAAAACAGTATTTACAGGTAGCGGCGCTTGTAGCAGAGGGACAGGAACCTGAGCTATTACCATCAATACCTCTAGAATCAAGTCAGGATGTAGCAATTAGTTTGGTTAACACTGTCAAGCGTAGTTTGAAACCTTTGGTAATAGTTGATGCTAGGGTAAGTTCCCAGGTTGGGAGCGATCGCTATATTGAACAGCACCAGCCGATCAGTATTCTTTGTATTCCAATTCTTAATCAAGGGCAGTTGATAGGAGTTTTCTACCTGGAAAATAACCTGACGGTTGGCGCATTTACGAGCGATCGCATTGAAGTGCTAAATTTGCTGGCTTCTCAAGCTGCTATTTCCTTAGAAAATGCCCGTTTGTATCAAGAATCTCAACAAGCATTTACAGCTCTCAAGCAGGCACAAATAACAATAGTTCAAAGCGAAAAGATGTCAGCTTTGGGAAACTTAGTGGCTGGGATTGCTCACGAAATTAATAATCCCGTTGGTTTTCTGGGTGGTAATATTCAACCCGCCTTAGATTATATCAAAGATTTGTTTGGCTTGCTCGATTTGTATGAACAAAAATATCCACAACTCGATCCAGAGATTCAAGAAGAAATCGAGAACATCGATCTCGAATACATCCGGGAAGATTTACCGAAATTAGTAGGTTCGATGCGGGAAGGCGTGAAGCGCATCCGGGATATTAGTACCAGTCTACGGACATTCTCCCGTGCGGATACTAACTATCCCGTAGCTTGCAATATCCACGATGGCATCGATAGCACCATTATGATCCTGAAACATCGCCTCAAGGCTAACGATACTCGTCCAGAAATCAAAGTAATTAGGGAATACGGGAATTTGCCACCCGTGGAGTGTTATGCCGGACAGTTGAATCAAGTATTTATGAATTTGTTAGGTAATGCGATCGATGCTTTGGATGAATCAAATCAAGGAAAAGATTATGCAGAAATTATCAATCAGATTACAATTAAAACCGACGTTGTAAGCGATAAAAAACAAGCAATTATTTGCATTAAAGATAACGGTGTGGGCATGAGTGAGGCCGTGCGAGAGAAGATTTTTGATGAGTTATTTACTACCAAAGAAGTCGGGAAAGGTACGGGCTTGGGATTGGCGATCGCACGGCAGATTGTGGTTGAGAAACACGGCGGTACAATAGAGGTAAATTCTGTATTGGGAGAAGGGACGGAGTTTACAATTTTCTTGCCGATGAAAGGATAAGACTATCTTGATAGATGACAATCTTTCTCTTCAAAGGTGAAAAAGAATAAAAGCGGTAGAGTCGATCGGCTGGGGATGTCGCAGTTCTATTTTCCTCAGACTCGACCAATAAAAGTATATACTTAGTTACAAGAGTCAATGTTTGAGATGGAGTAATCCATAGGAGTACCGCAGTGGATTTGACAAACCGAATTTCTGGATATCATCTGCTTGAGGAACTATACTGCGGTTCGAGAACCCTAGTTTATCGAGCCATCCGAGAAAAAGACCAGCTTCCGGTTGTCATCAAACTATTAAATCGAGACTATCCCAGCTTCAGCGAACTGCTGCAATTCCGCAACCAGTACACCATCGCCAAAAACCTACGTCTGCCTGGAGTAGTTGAACCCTACAATTTGGAGTCCTATCGCCACAGCTATGCCCTAGTAATGGAGGATTTTGGCGGTATTTCTCTGCGAGAGTACGCCCAAGAGCACTCGCTGACTCTGGCAGAAATATTGGAAATTGCCATTCAAATAACTGACATTCTTCATGGACTCTATCAGTATCGAGTCATCCACAAAGATATTAAGCCAGCTAACGTCCTGATTCATCCCGAAACTAAACAAGTCAAACTGATTGACTTTAGCATCGCCTCCCTACTTCCGAGAGAAACTCAAGAAATTCAAAACCCCAACGTTTTAGAAGGAACCCTCGCGTATATTTCTCCCGAACAAACTGGACGAATGAACCGAGGCATAGACTATCGCACCGACTTTTATTCTCTGGGAGCCACCTTTTACGAACTGCTGACAGGAAAACTGCCATTTGAATGTGACGACCCGATGGAGTTGGTTCACTGCCATATTGCCAAACAACCTCCTTCAATAAACAGCAAAGAAATCCCGCAGGTGGTGTCGGATATTGTCATGAAGCTGATGGCAAAAAATGCCGAAAAACGCTATCAAAGTGCCTGGGGATTGAAACATGACTTAGAAAGGTGTTTGCAGCAGTGCCAAGAAACTGGAAAAATTGAAACTTTTGAGTTAGGAACGCGCGATGTATGCGATCGCTTCCTAATTCCCGAAAAGCTTTATGGTCGAGAAACTGAAGTATCAACTCTCCTGCAAGCATTTGATCGAGTGAGTGTGGGTGCAACAGAAATGATGCTGGTAGCAGGTTTTTCGGGAATTGGTAAAACTGCGGTTGTCAACGAAGTTCATAAACCGATTGTACGTCAGCGTGGTTATTTCATTAAAGGCAAATATGACCAATTTCAACGTAACATTCCCTTTTCAGCCTTTGTACAAGCCTTCCGGGATTTAATGGGGCAATTATTAACTCTAAGCGATGCTCAAATCCAACAGTGGAAAAATAAGCTTTTAGAAGCTGTTGGGGAAAACGGACAAGTAATTATTGAAATCATCCCCGAATTAGAAAAAATTATTGGTCCACAGCCACTCCCCATAAAATTATCAGGAACGGCAGCCCAAAATCGCTTTAATTTATTATTTAAAAAATTTACTAAAATTTTTACCAGCTTAGAACGTCCATTAGTGATGTTTTTAGATGATTTGCAATGGGCCGATTCAGCATCACTAAATTTAATGCAGGTTTTAATGGGTGATACAGGTCATCTTTTATTAATTGGTGCGTATCGTGATAATGAAGTCCACCCCGCACATCCATTAATGTTGACTTTTAGTGAGATTCAAAAAACACGAACCACGATTAATACGATTAGTTTAGCACCCCTCAATCCAGTTACAGTGAATCAATTAGTTGCTGATACCCTTAAATGTACAGAAAGTGTGGCATGGAATTTTTCGGGATTGATCTATCAAAAAACTCAAGGAAATCCGTTTTTTGCCACTCAGTTTCTCAAGGCATTACATCAAGATAAACTGATTCATTTTAACTTTACTGAGAGTTGTTGGCAATGTGATATTGCACAAGTAAATCAGCTTGTGGTTACAGATGATGTAGTTGAATTTATGGCGTTGCAATTAGAAAAACTGCCTCCCTCAACTCAACAGGTGTTACAGCTAGCTGCTTGTATAGGGAATCAGTTTGATTTGGCGACGTTGGCGATCGTTTCAGAACAATCCCCAATCGAAGCGGCTGCAAGTTTATGGACAGCCATGCAGGAAGGTTTGATCTTACCCCAAAGTGAAGTTTATAAGTTTTATGTTGGAGAAGAACCTCAACCAGTTGACCAAGAAAATTCTGAGATTGTTGCATATAGATTTTTACATGACCGAGTGCAACAAGCGGCGTACTCCCTAATCCCCGCCCATGAAAAACAAACCGTTCACCTGAAGATTGGACATTTACTCCTGAGTAACACACCTGAAAGCAACCGGGAAGAACACATTTTTGAAATCGTCAGTCAACTCAATGTTGCTGCTGAATCAATCGCCCAATCCGCAGAACGTCAAACATTGGCGCAATTTAACCTGATGGCAAGTCGCAAGGCAAAAGCGGCGAGCGCCTATACTTCCGCCTGCAAATATGCCCAGGTGGGTATTGGGTTACTCACTCAAAACAGTTGGCAGCATCAGTATGAGTTGACCCTAGCACTCCATCAAGTCGCCACAGAAGCCGCCTATATGAGTGGTGATTTAGAGCAGATGGCAGCCAATGCCCGCCTTGTCCTAAATCATGCCAAAACCCCATTAGATCAAATCAGCGCCTATGAAGTGAAGATTGAGGCATTGACTACTCAGGGTCAATTTACTCAAGCGATCGCGGCGGCACTTGGGATCTTAAAGCAATTGGGAGTGGAACTGCCCGCAGTCCCTAGCGAGGAAGATGTGGCGGCTGCCTTTAGTACCGTCTCAGATGCGATTGGAGAGCGTTTACCTGGTGAGTTACTCAACCTCAGCCAAGCAAGGGATGTGAACATCCTGGCAGCGGCTCGAATTTTGACAACGGTAGCACCCTGCGCTTATCTGTCTTTGCCACGGTTGTATTTATTGGTGATTTTAAAAAAGGTTTATCTGTCCGTCGTGTATGGCAATGAGTCAACCTCGACCTTTAGTTATGTCTCTTATGGGATATTGATGTGTGGTGTGTTGGGAAACGTTGAATTAGGTTATGAATTCGGTCAGTTAGCCCTCGACCTGCTATCACGTTATCCAAATTCCGAATTAAAGGGGAAAACTTTATCAATGGTCTATGTGTACACCAGGCATTGGAAAATGCACCTGCGTGAGACATTACACCCCTTGCAGATGACCTATTGTAGTTGTTTAGATGTAGGCGATTTGGCTTTCGCGGGCTACTGTGCCTATAACTACGGTTTTTACTCCTATTTTGCAGGGCAGAATTTAACGCAACTGGAGCCGGAAGTTGCCGGATATTGTGAAGCGCTCAAGCACCTCAAGCAAAATCTAACTCTGACTTATTCCCAGTTGACTCGACAAATTCTGCTGAATTTAATGGGGGATGCAGATAACGTGGTGCTGTTGAGCGGTGCAGCGTACAATGAACAGCATCAACTTCCATTACATGAAACAACGGGCGATCGCACCGGATTAGCATTGCTTTGGGTTAACAAACTGGTTTTGTCCTATCTGTTTTCAGAGTTTGAACAAGCTGTAGAACAGGCTGGGCAGGCAAGACAGTATTTGGATGCTATTCTTGCTTTTTTCTATGTACCAATCTTTCATTTCTATGAGTCTTTAGCCCAATTAGCATGGTTGGGGCAACTCTCAGAGCCAGAACAGCAGCAAATGAAAGAAGGCATCGCGGCCAACCAAGAAAAACTCAAATACTGGGCAATTTATGCGCCCATGAATTTTTTGCACAAGTTTCATTTAGTCGAGGCGGAACGAGAGCGAGTACAAGGTAATAAAGCTGAGGCAATAGATTTGTACGATCGCGCCATCCAACTAGCTAAAGAAAATCAATTCCTCCAAGAGGAAGGATTAGCCAACGAATTAGCTGCCAAGTTCTATCTAGATTGGGGCAAACAAAAAGTTGCCGCAAGCTATATGCAGGAAGCGTATTACTGTTATGCCCGTTGGGGAGCAAAAGCCAAAATAGAAGACCTAGAACAACGCTATCCTCAATTACTTGGGCCCATCCTAAATCAGCCAAAACTTCGTTTTAATCCTCTAGAAACGCTGGCAACGATTAGCAAGCCTTCACAGACTTCTAGCAATAGCAGTACCAGTATTTCCGATGCCCTGGATTTCGCATCTATTGTGCAAGCTGCTCAAGCTTTATCCAGTAAAATTCAGCTTGAGGAATTGCTCAGCACCCTCAATCAAATTATTTTAAAAACTTCGGGCGCAGAAACTTGTGCTTTGCTACTCCCCCATCAGGATGAATGGCAAATCCGGGCAATCACTCACATCAATCCAGATAACGAGTTACCCACAACCCTGCTGCAAAGCCAACCTCTGAATGGCTCTGTGGTGATTCCGCTCAAGCTGGTTTATTATGTCAAACACACCCTGGAAACTGTGGTTATTGAAGGTGGCAAGACGGATATTCCGGGTTTAATGAATGACTGTACGCTCCAGTATCACTCTCAGAGTATGCTATGTACTCCGATTCTCGATCGCGGGAATTTAGTTGGCATACTTTATCTGGAACATCGATCGACGAAAGGAGTGTTTACTCGCGATCGTCTGCTCATCCTCCACTTCCTCTGCACTCAGGCTGCCATTTCCCTAGAAAATGCGCGATTGTATCAGCAAGCGCAGGACTACGCCCACCAGGTGGAACAATCACAACTGCAATTAGTGCAGAGCGAAAAAATGTCGGCGTTGGGGAATTTAGTGGCCGGGGTTGCCCATGAAATTAATAATCCAGTTGGATTTATTTCTGGCAATATTCATGAAGCGATCGCCGCCGTCAAAGATATTACAGAATACTTGCAACTCTATCAAGAAAAATTTCCCTCTCCGGGTGAGGAGATTGAAGAAAAAGCAGAAGAGATGGACATTGAATATCTCTTAGAAGATTTACCCAAAATGTTGAATTCGATGCAAGTCGGGTGCGATCGCATTCAAGGTATCAGCACCAGTCTTCGTACCTTCTCCCGCGCCGACAAAGATTACAAAGTTCCTTTCAATATTCATGACGGAATTAACAGTACGATTTTGATTCTCAAACACAGATTGAAAGCGAACGAACAGCGTCCAGCGATTGAAGTTGTCAAAGACTACGGGAACTTGCCCTCAGTGGATTGCTTCCCCGGACAATTAAATCAGGTGTTTATGAATATCTTGGCAAATGCCATTGATGCACTGGATGAATCAAATCTGGAACCGAGTTTAGAGAAGATTAAAGCCCCAGCCCATTGCATCACGATTCGCACAGAAAGACAGTCTAAGGAGTGGGTGACGATTCGCATTTCTGACAACGGCCCAGGGATAGCAGATGAGATAAAAGGTCATATTTTTGACCACTTATTTACAACTAAAGGTGTGGGGAAAGGCACGGGATTGGGTTTGGCGATCGCACGGCAGATTGTAGTTGAGAAACACTCTGGTATGCTAGAAGTCAACTCAACTTTAGGTAGAGGTACAGAATTTATAATTTCACTGCCATGTTGAGCATTACCTTGGTAATTTATATCGTTTCCGGTTGCATCGGAATGATTTAACCGCAGAGGGCGCAGAGAACGCAGAGGGAGAGAATACAGAGATGAATAATTCCGATGCTACCGGATTTGATCTTATAGCCAATTTGGGGATTTTTCTTGAAACTTAAAAGTTTTTTACACCCCACTTTACAATTTATAGTGAGCGATAACTTTTGCCAAATTCTTGATTCTTCCGTCGCACTAATTCATAAAGGAATCTCGATCGCAAATTCCGTACCTTCTCCTACGCTGGAACGGCAGCTTAAGGCTCCGGCGTGTTTTTCCGCGACAATTCGGTAACTGATGGCTAACCCCAAACCAGTGCCTTTTCCCATCGGTTTTGTCGTGAAAAACGGGTCAAATAATCGGCTCCGCACGTCTTCTGTCATGCCGATCGCATTATCGGAAATGCGGATGCAAATACTATTTTCGTTCAGGGCTTCTGTGTGAATGCTAATAGTTGGTTTCCAATCGTCGCAGCCCGCTGCTGCTCGCCTTTTTTGGTTGCAAGCATCTTCCAAGGCGTCAATACTGTTGCTAAGCAGGTTCATAAATACCTGATTAAGCTGACCTGCATAACATTCAATTAAAGGGATTTTACCATAATTTTTGATTATTTGAATTTCGGGATAGTCGCCTCTGGCGCGCAGTTTGTTGTGCAAAATTAGGAGCGTATTGTCTATGCCTTCGTGAAGGTTTGTAGGCTTTTTTACCGAGTCGTCTAAACGCGAGAAATTTCGCAAGCTCAGAACTATTTCGCGAATGCGATCGGCTCCCATTTTCATGGAAGATAATATTTTTATTAAATCTTCTCTCAGAAATTCTAAATCGATATTCTCAATACATTGTTGAACTTCTACCACGGGCTGAGGATAGTGTTTTTGGTAAAGTTCCACAAGCTGCAACAAATCTCTGATATATTGGCTGGCGTAGGAAATATTGCCGTAGATAAAACTGACAGGGTTATTAATTTCGTGAGCTACTCCAGCTACCATTTGACCGAGACTTGACATTTTTTCGGTATGAATTAGGTGAGCTTGAGTTTCTCGGAGTTCTTTGAGAGCAATTTCTAGCTGCTGAGCTCTATTGTTGGCGATCGCCTCGGAGAGCCGCAAAGCATCCTCCGCTGCTTTGCGCTCTGTTATGTCAAAAATGGCGCCGTTGAGAGATAAAACTTCACCGTCTGCGTTGAAAAGGGCTTGACCTTTCTCTGCAACCCACCGCACGTTTCCGTCGCAGTGAATTAGGCGATATTCGATGATGTAAGGTTGTTTTGTCTTAATAGCTTGAGCGATAATTGTCTCGATCTGCTCAACGTCATCGGGATGAACTATACTCGGAAAAGCCTGCACCGGTTTTTGCATAAAGTTAGCTGCAGGATAGCCGGAAATAGCTTCTATGCCACTGCTGATAAAAGTTAGGCTCGATCGCCCAGCAGCACTGCACCGATAAACCGCACCGGGAATGTTAGAAACTAATGACCTAAATTCTTCTTCTCTTTCTCGCAAAGCTGCTTCAATCCGCTTGCGTTCGCTAATGTCGCGAGCAAACGCGCACTGATATTCTTTGCCGTTATATTCCAAATGGTTGATCGTAATTTCTACCGGAAAAATGCGACCGTACTTAGTGAGGTGGTGAACTTCAATATTAACCGAACCGCAGCGTTTTAAGACTTTCCAGTGCAAACTCCAAGCAGTTTGGGGAAAATCTGGATTGATGTCGTGCACCGTCATCGAGAGCAATTCTGCTTCAGAATATCCCAATGAAGTGCAAGCAGCGTCGTTGACGTACAAAAATTTACCGTCGGGCCCGATCCAGAATATCGCATCTGCCGATCGGTCGATCGCAAATTGAGTCAGTTGCAACTTTTCCTCAACCCGGTGGCGATCGGCAATTTCTTTTTCTAACTGTTCGTTAAGCGAATTGAGAGCTAAAGTGCGATCGACAATAGTATCTGAAGAATAAAAATTGAGCGCTTGTTTTGCCAATTCTCCTTTCTCGATATCATGCTGGTGCTGATTTTCTTCTACCTCTTTTAACGATATTTGTTGAAATTTTTCTTTTTGATTTAAACCAGACTCGGCAAGTGCTTTTGGCATGAGGGCGAGGGCGATTGCGGCTAAAAGCCAAGAAATCAAAGCACTTGCAGCTTTGAGAGTTACCGACAGCCAATATATGGAATGCCAAAGCGTCCAAACTTCCGTCAATTTAGCCGCGCCCCAAGCAAAAAAAACAACCGCAAACAGCCGGAAAATCTTGCGGTGAGAACCTTGGCGGGTAAAATAAACTAAAGATAGGGCGATCGAGCAATAAGCCAGTGCCGTCAGCGAGTCAAAAACAGCGTACAGTCGCAACTCCGGCACCACGTTGCAGGCGAGTGTAGAAGATAAAGCAAGTGTGGAAAAAAAAATTGTTAATTGTTCTTGCATAAAGTTCAAGAAAAAAATTATCTGTACCAATGCAAATCAGATCAAATCTAATTATTTGATTTCGGCTAATGAAATATTTACATAATTATATACTTTTTTCATTTTTTATGAAACAGCGATTTTTTCAGGAAATGTCAAAACAGTCGAGGTGGGGCCCTGGGAACGAAGCTTTGCCCAAGTATGAGCAATGGTGAGCCTCACGGCTAGCAACGCTTACGTTGCTCCCTGTGACGGAATACATATAGCCTTTCTCAGAAAGATGAGGTACTCATGGGCATAGGGCATAGGGCATAGGGCATAGGGCATAGGGCATAGGGCATACCTCACTTTTTTGAGAACCGCTATAGGTTCGTCTACTGATTGCTTCCGAAACATTTAAATTGTTAATGATCGCTATTAAATTTTCTTTTAGATGACTTAAGCAGTGAGCCAGCGGTTAAAAACCCCTGGCTCACAGATGGACTAGCAGACTTTTAAGGCAGAGAAAATCTCAATTTTTCCGCTGGAAATCCACAATTAAGCACCGCCCAGCGCCCAATGCACCAAAGTCCGAACTCCAAAACCGGTAGCCCCAGGGCCATTGTAGCCATTTTCTTTGTCAGTCCAAACCGTGCCGGCAATATCTAAATGCGCCCAAGCAGTATCCTTTACAAACTGCTTCAAAAATAGCGCCGCCGTAATCGAACCGCCGGGACGTGGCCCTGTGTTTTTCATGTCGGCGTGCAATGCTTTCAAGCCCTCAAAATATTTTTCTTCCATCGGCATTCGCCAAAATTTTTCGCCTGCCAATTCTGAGGCGGCGACTATTTCGGCGGCGACGCTATCTTGAGGACTCCACAAACCCGCGATATCGTCGCCTAAAGCAATTACGCAGGCACCGGTTAGAGTTGCTAAATCGACAATTGCGTCAACTCCCAATTTATCAGCAAATACCAAAGCGTCAGCCAGGGTTAAACGACCTTCAGCGTCGGTATTGTTGACTTCAATTGTTTTGCCGTTGGAAGCTGTGAGGATGTCTCCTGGGCGCATGGCGCGGCCGCTGATCATGTTTTCAGTGACGGCGCTGATAAAGTGAACTTCCACATCGGGTTTGATGTGTCCGATCGCCTTTGCCGCTCCGAAAGTAGCCGCAGCGCCGCCCATATCTACTTTCATCATTTCAATGCCGCTGCCGGCTCCTTTGATGTTCAAACCGCCAGAATCAAAGGTCAATCCTTTGCCCACAATTGCTATTTTGCGGCGCGGTGTGCCTTCGGGTTTGTAAGTTAAATGGATGAATTTAGGGGGTAAATCAGATGCTAGGGCTACGCCGAGAAAGGCTCCCATTCCTAGTTTTTCACAGTCTTCCCGCTCCAATATTTCTAATTCTAAACCGCATTCTGCAGCTAGACTTTGAGCGGTTTCTGCCATTGTAATCGGGGTGACAAAATTGGCCGGCGCTGCGACTAATTCCCGTGCTAAAATGACTCCGGCAGTGATTTGGCGGGCGCGGACGATCGCACTTTCGGTACCGGCAAAACCAAGCAAATGAATTTGTTCGAGTTGCGGGCTTTTGTCTTCCTTTTCCGATTTGAAACGGTTGTCTTGATTCAGGGAGAGTTCTACACCTTCGGCGATGGCGCTGGCTGTAGAATCCGGCGCGTTTTTCCACACCGGAAAGCTAATTCCGAGGGTTTTGCATTTCTCTTTTTTGGCTAACTTGGCGCAAACGCCCGCAGCTTGCCGCACGGTATCTAATTTTAAGTCCTCTGTTTTGCCCAAACCGACGATCGCAATTTTGCGAATGGGATTATTGCCGCCGACGCGGGTAATGGCGCTCGTGCCCACTTTGCCCTTAAAATCTACTTCCAGTAGCAGCTCTTTCAAAGTGCCTGCAAGCTTTTCATCTAATTGTGCCAGTTCGCCGGTGAGTTCCAAGCCGTCCTCAAATAGACCAATTGCCAGGGCGTCTCCTGTCCAAACAGAGCGGGGCGTATCGGTGACTAGAAATTCCATGTTTTGATTTACACTTTAGATTTTAGATTTTTGATTGTACTTTGTACTGGGTGGTTTGGGCTTTTTTCTTGGTGCGGGGAAATAGATCGATCGCACAAATTCTCCGCTCCACATCAAAATAAATTCTGCTACTATATCAGCCAAGTCCGCCTGCGATCGGATCTTCCACCAATCTCAATCATCTGTTTGGGGGTCGGCTGTCCGTTTTTGCCCCACTATTAACATTTATTTCTCCTTGAACAGGCATCCTGCCTGTGATGGCGTAGAACACCCATCCTGCCTCTGATGGCTCTTGACAAACGATCGGTTCTCTATATCTTATTCTCTTAAATTTTCCCATGCTAAAACGACGCCGGGCCCGATTTTCTGTTTTAATCAGCGTTTCAGTTTGCGTTATTGCGATCGGCTCTTTGGTTGCTGCGATGAAATGGATGGGTTTTGGCTCGATCCAGAAGGCTCAGCAGCCCCAGAATGCAGCGAATTCCGAATCGCAAGTCAAGATGCTGGTGTCGCTGTCACCGAGCGAGCGATCGGCGAAATTAGTTGAACTCGCAACCAGTCAGTCTGCAAGTACGAACCCGCAGCAGGAAATCTCCCCTCAAAGCCGCGCCCGCTACCTGCTTGCCAGCGATTTAATTCAGCAAGGAAATGCGGCCAAAGCATTAAAGTTATTGGACAAATTAGAGCAAGAATATCCGGTTTTAGCTGCTCACATTGCCCTAAAAAGGGCGCAAGCTTACCAATTAAGCGGCGACAAAGGCAAAACTCAAAAAGCTTGGGAGGAACTGCTCAAAAACCATCCGAACGACCCGGTAGCAGCGGAAGCTTTATATGTTTTAGGCAAGTCAAAACCGGAATATTGGCAACAGGCAATTAGTGAATTTCCTGGTCATCCCCGCAGCGTAGAAATTGCCCTCCGCAAGTTAAAAGAAAATCCCAATCAGCCGCAGTTGATGCTGCTCGTAGCAAAACACGGTCATTATGTCAAAGATTACGGGACAATTTTGGAACAACTGGTGCAGCGAAACAGCGCCGGTTTGAAACCGGAAGATTGGGAAGAAATTGCCTTTGGCTATTGGGAAAAACAAAATTACGGCAAAGGAGCTATTGCTTATGGGAAAGCTCCCCGCAACGCCAAAAATCTTTACCGCAAAGCTCGCGGTTTGTGGCTCGACGGAAAAATCCCGGAATCGAGAATTGCCTATCAAGAATTAGTGCGCGAGTTTCCCGATGCCGAAGATACTGGTTTGGGTTTAATTCGCCTGTCGCGGCTGAGCGAACCGAAAGAAGCGATCGTTTTGCTCGATCGAGTTATTAGCAAATTCCCCAATTATGCCCCCGAAGCTTTGTTAGATAAATCCCAACTTCTCGACAAAGCAGGCAGCGGTCAATCCGCCTCAGATACCCGCAAGTTGCTATTGACAAAATACAATAATTCTGATAAAGCAGGCGAATTGCGGTGGACGATCGCCCAGCAGTTTGCCAAAGGCGGAGATTTAAAATCAGCTTGGCAGTGGGCGAGAGAATTAACCACCCACAATCCCGACAGCGAACAAGCTCCAGAAGCAGCATTTTGGGTCGGGAAATGGGCACAGCAACTCGGCCGCCAACAAGACGCCAAGACTGCGTTTGACTACACGATCTTACGCTATCCAGAATCATATTTTGCGTGGCGATCGGCTGTACTTCTCGGCTGGCCCGTAGGCGACTTTACCACAGTCCGAGATTTGTCTCCCAATGTAGTGCGGCCCCCTCAGCGCCCCGAACCAACTGCCGGTTCTCCTGCGTTGAAAGAACTCTATCAATTAGGTCAAGATAGAGATGCTTGGACGCTGTGGCAAGTAGAATTTATCGACCGCGTAGAACCAAGTATTGCCGAACAGTTTACCGACGGTTTAATGCGAGTTGCAGTCGGAGACAATTTAGACGGTTTGTGGATGGTTGGGAGTTTGCGGCAGCGCGATAAACCAGATGATAGAACCCAATACCTCGAACTCAGACAGCAACCGATTTATTGGCAAGCACTTTATCCTTTTCCTTACTTAGAAACCATTGTCAAATGGTCAAAAGAACGCACAATAAATCCCGTCTTAGTAACTGCATTAATCCGGCAAGAATCGCGGTTTATGCCCGCCATCAAATCATCAGTTGGCGCTACCGGTTTAATGCAAGTAATGCCGGAAACAGGAGCTTGGGTTGCTCAACAAATCAGCCTCAAAAAGTATTCTTTGGAGAATGTGGACGACAACGTTAAACTCGGTACGTGGTATTTGGATCACACTCACGACGAGTACAAAAATAACTCGATGTTAGCTGTGGCGAGTTATAATGCCGGGCCAAATGCAGTAGCAGATTGGTTGAAGAGGTTTAATTTTAGTGACCCGGATGCTTTTGCGGAAAAGATTCCGTTTCCTGAAACGAAAGGATACGTGAAATCGGTGTTTGAGAATTACTGGAATTATCTGCGGATTTACAATCCAGAAGTTAATCAGTTGATGAGTGAGCATTATGCCGCTGCTCAGAAAAAAGCAAAGTGAATTATTCGTGGTGTGGGGGCGGGTTTATCTAAATTGTTGGTAATTGTTAGATATTTTTGGTGGAACCCGCCCCTACAAAATATGGTTTCGTAGGGGCGGGTTCCACAAACCATAGTCGCCCCAAACAAACAATCTCAAAAACCCGCCCCCACCCAACAAACAATCATCAGTAATTGACCGGAGATGATATCAGCGGCAGCCCAAAGAATCGCGAGTAGAAATCCCTGTTTGAGAATTAATCCCGGTTGCCTTTGTACACAATTCTTTAACTTGTGATCCGTCCAGAATTGCATCAGTAAAGTCAGCGCCGGTGATATCAGCTCCATCAAAAGTAGAACGCAGCAAAATTGTTTCTGCTAATATGGCATCACTTAAATCGGCCTTAGTAAATTTAACTTGATCAATCATTGCATTAGTTAAATTTGCTCCGTGCAAATTCGCCTCAGTCATCACCGAAGCGCTCATAATTGCTCCCCGCAAATCGGCATTAGAAAAATTAGTCAAGTCCATATTAGCGTTAGAAAACTCAGCAGCCCGCAGCATTTGACCGGAAAAATCGCGTCTTGTCAGTTCGGCGTTGCTAAAGGACAACGGCGGAGCGTAATATTTAGATTGAGCCTGGGCTGGCTGCGGCAGGATGAAGATAGTTAGCGCCAAGAGGAGTGCTGCTAGTTGCCGGAGTTTCATAAGCCTGATATTCTCGCAAGGTGGGTATTTCGTAGTGTATCCCGAACTTTGGTCGATCGACTAAACAGTTAAAATCTGAATTAATAGTGATGGAGATGGAAAAAAAGATATGCTAAGTTTTTTCTTAACTTGGATAGTAGCCGCAGTTTCGTTGGTCATTACCGCTAACATTGTACCAGGTATGGCGGTGGTTAGCTTTCCGGCGGCGATGCTGGCTGCTGTTGTTATCGGATTGGTGAATGCGGTTGTCAAACCAATTATTACATTGCTGACGCTGCCTTTGAGCATTATTACTTTAGGTTTGTTTTTATTCGTTGTGAATGCAATTTCGCTTTCCCTGGCTTCCTGGTTAGCGAGTGCGTTCAGTATCGGCTTTGCGGTTAACGGTTTTTGGCCGGCTTTGGTGGGTTCCATTGTGTTGTCATTCGTTTCTGGGTTAAGAACTGCTCGATAATCTCTACCCATACCTGGACATTACTACCGTTTTTGTTCAGATATCAGACATAACTGTAACCATCTTTGCGATGGATGGCTTTACAGTAATCGAGCCTTACTGAAAA
>NZ_JAUBTL010000046.1:0-62785 GCF_036702475.1 Microcoleus sp. D2_18a_B4 | reverse complement strand
CCGCCCGTCCTTTTTGGACGGGCGGGACGCCCATCCCACAATCTTGTGGAAGTTATTTAGGGTTCGCTGAATAAAAGCCCAAAGATTTACGAGGTTTGGGTTATGCGAGCGCACGATGGGCACTCAGGTGCAAGAAAAACAGGTAAAATAGATCAAAACCCGTGCATCACCATCTCCGAACCTGTACCGAAAAGCTGAGCTTGCTCCTTTCTCACCCTCCGACTTTGAACTCCCCTCCTGTGGAAGGTTGTCACCAGATAACCGTTGGGTAAAGATGGCCGAACTAATCCCGTGGTTAGAATTTGAGTCAGAATATGCTGAAAACTTCCCCACAGATATGGGAGCTCCTGCTAAATCTTTTCGGATGGCGTTGGGAGCATTAATTATCAAAGAGAAACTCGGGATTAGCGATCGAGAAACAGTAGAACAGATCCGTGAAAACCCCTATCTACAATATTTTATCGGTCAATCAACTTACAGCAATGAACTACCATTTGATCCCTCACTATTGGTTCACTTTCGTCAACGAATTAGTCCCAACCTAATTAATAAAGTGAACGAACGCCTGGTTGAAAAAATGCGAGAAATCACGCCTGTCAAACCCGAAAAAAAAAAGGATTCGGACGCCCAAAATGAGTCACCCAATCGCGGTAAGTTGATCGTAGATGCGACCTGCGCTCCAGCCGATATTAGTTATCCGACTGACTTAGGACTATTAAACAGAGCCAGGGTTCACACCGAAAAAATTATAGACATTCTGTATAAACCGCTCAAAGGTCAAATCCCGAAAAAACCTAGAACCTACCGTAATCTTGCCCGAAAAGATTACTTATTAATAGCCAAACAAAGAAGACCATCCCGAAACAAAAAAAGACAGGCAATTAAAAAACCACTTCAATATATCAAAAGAAACCTCGCTCATCTTGAACAGCTAATCGAGTCAGGTGCGACCCTCGAACGCCTGAGCAAAAAGCAATATAAAACCTTGCTAGTCCTCACAGAAGTCGCTCGCCAACAGCAATGGTTATTTGATAACAATAAACAGAGCATTGAGGATAGAATAGTAAGTTTAAGCCAACCCCATATCCGTCCCATAGTCAGAGGAAAAGCCGGAAAAAGCGTAGAGTTTGGAGCCAAACTATCAGCGAGTTGCGTTGAAGGATATGTATTTTTATACCGGATGAGCTGGGATAACTTTAACGAATCAGGGGACTTAAAAGCACTCTTTAGAAGCATATCATAGGTTCACAGGATATTATCCAGAGTCAGTTCATGCAGACCGCATTGATCGTACAAGAGAGAACCGAGCTTGGTGCAAAGAAAGAGGAATTAGAATTAGTGGCACGCCCCTAGGAAGACCACCAGTAAATCTGAGTAAAGAAAAAAAGAAGCAAGCCAAAGAAGATGAGGGTATTAGAAATGCAATTGAGGGGAAGTTTGGTCAAGGTAAACGCAGATTTAGCCTTGATCGCATCATGGCAAAACTTGATAAGACTTCACAGACAGCTATTGCTATCACTTTTTTAGTCATGAACCTTTCTACCTGGTGGCGCCGGGTTTTTTGTGTGTTTTTATGCCGTTTCGGGAAAACAATCCCTGTTTTTGGGCTTAACATAATCGGCGCTTATAGTTCACACAAAATGAGACAGGAAAAACTGATCTTTAACTCGCCTTGAATAGATCGATCGCTCCTGCTCTTGGTTTGCGATCAATTATTCAGCAAACCCTATTTAATTCTCATTCCTTATTTTGCCTGAGTCTGAGTTAGATGCGGTGTTTAGCGTTAATTGCTTCGTAGTTCGATCGGGCGGCGGGCTGCCCCATTGCTGCGATGGGAATTTGGATGCAGGTAAAGATAGCTAGGAAAAAGAGCGATCGCTTGAGAGTTGATTAGTTCATTAGGCTTCAGATTGTGCCAGAAACTTTTGTCTCCGAGATGCGAAAGCCGCCAAATCTGCCTCGGTGAATTGAGTTTGCTGCCATGAGGGGCGGGCAAGCAGTCGATCGCACCAAGCTTGAATTTTTGGATAACCGTCTATGGATACACCAACCTGCGACGACAGCAAAGGCACGACGGTACCGGCAGTACACTCGGCAAACGTCACATTGTTGCTACCGAAAAAAGGGCGATCGTCCAACAAACCTTCAAAAAATGCCAGCACAGTATTGACTTTTTCCTTAGCCTTTTCTATTGCTTGAGGTTCAGGATTTCCCCAGCCCATTTTTTCGCTGATGAGGGGGGAAAGGGCCGGCCCAAGTTCGTTAATCGTGACCAATTCTACCATTTTCACAACTGCCAAATCTTGCGGTTCTTTCGGGAGCATTGCCGGTTCGGGATACTTCGTTTCTAGATAGTCAAGAATTGCCAGAGACTCGAAGACGGTGAAGCCATCATCGACCAAAACAGGGATGCGGTGAAAAGGATTCATTGCCACAAATTCCGACTGCAAGTGATCGCCGTCCAAGTGGATTTCTATTAATTCAAAATCGAGGTTTTTTTCTAAAAGGGCGATCCACACGCGGCGGGAGTTGGTGGAAATGGGAGTGTGATAAAGTTTCATAGCTGGTGGGGGTAATTATTGAAAGGTAATATAGCAATCCTAAATCAGTTTCAATAACTGGTTAACTGGTTCCCAGGCAGAGCCTGGGAACCGATGTCCAGAGGCTCTGCCTCGGCCCAGACTATGGAGGCAGAGCCTCCGGATATGCGTTACCAGGCAGAGCCTGGTAACGAGTATAAAAACTAAATTAAAATTCCCTTAATTCCTTAATATCTGCCGAATTTCGCTGCTGCTAATTGTGATGGTGGCTGACATTTACCTGATCTCTGCTCACCTTACGATTAATCAGTATATCATCCCCACCAACTTCTAAAGCTCCTTTAATTGGCTGATTATTGGCTAATAGTGACTTCCTGACGCACAGACGAGGTAATCGCCTCTACTAGAAATAATCGCTCACTAAGTGACAACTTCTGGGTTAATTCAACTAATTCTTGAAACGATATTTTTTGGGAGGTTTCTGAAAATTTATCATTCTGAGCTGGCGAAGAAACCTCACCATAACTTAAAGTTTTGACTGAAGTATTCTGCTCTAAAGTTGTCGTCATGTCTGCGTGGAGAAGCTCTAAAAATTTAATATCGTTCCCTAGATCGGCAGCCTCATCCTCATCTACATCTTCAATTACTTGCAAACGTTCTTGATAGGCATTGATTTGATGTTCAATGGCTTCTATAATAAACCTTAAATCTTTAAATGATAAATTCATGATACTTGCCTTGGTAAGAATAAACACTCATTTGCCGACTTGAGTTTAAAATCCCCAAAAGATTAGTTTTTTCGATGCAGGTAATTTGATATTAAAAAAGTAATCAAATATACTATTAATTATATTAGTAGGTTGGGTTTATCTACTTACACCCAACCTCCTTTTAACTTATTCTATTTTACAGAAAAATGTGCCTATGAGGTGAAGTGCCTCTTTGTATTTTTCTAGAGTCATCGGTCTACTTGGCTTGAATAACCAATGACCAGCACGGTCATTCACTAATTCCAATTCTGGTGGAATGTCAGTGCCGAATTCTAATTTATACCAATTTTTTCCTGACCCTGGACTCTCAAAGGTTGATATTCCTTCTGACGGAGATATTCCTCCTGACAACCTTCCTTCTTCTAAAGTAAGCATAACCCATAATTCATCTTGCTGTTCATAAACGGTAATATCTTTATTGGGTCTGACATTATCCATTCTAGGTGAACTAGCATTTCCCTGTCGATAGAGGGCAACGGGTGTTTTAGTCATAACTATTTAACTCCTCACAAGTTTTAACAAAAAACGCAGGGTTTGGCCTTTGGGTATGACCTTGCGTTTTGAATAAAAGGGATTGTGGATTGTGGGTTGAGCGAGATTGAGGAATTCAGGAATTGTGAATTGAGCGTTTAGTTAATTTCGCTTCAGAGTTAAAGTTATGCCTATGCTAAAAACCGTTACCAAAATAACAGGGCAGGCCCTAAAGCCCGCCCCATCAAACGATCGACTATCGATTAGTAATCGAAGTCGCCGCCGCCCATGCCGCCGCCAGCGCCAGCAGCAGCGCCATCCTTCGGTTCAGGCTTGTCAACGACGATGCACTCGGTTGTCAGCACCATACCAGCAATAGATGCGGCATTTTGCAGAGCAGAACGAGTCACCTTCGCAGGGTCAACGATACCAGCTTCAAACATATCGACAAACTCATTTGTCGCTGCGTTGAAACCAACGTTGAACGGCTTTTCTTTGACGCGCTCAGCAATCACAGCGCCATTCAAACCAGCATTTTCAGCAATCCGCTTCAGAGGAGCAGCCAGAGCCCGTGCCACAATCAAAGCACCGGTCAATTCTTCGCCCTTCAGGGTGCTGTTAGCCCACTCTTCCAATTGAGGAGTTAGGTGAGCCAAAGTTGTACCGCCACCAGGAACAATTCCTTCTTCTACTGCAGCTTTGGTAGCGTTAATCGCATCTTCAAGACGCAGTTTGCGATCCTTCATTTCTGTTTCGGTAGCCGCGCCGACTTTGATCACTGCGACGCCGCCAGCCAATTTGGCCAAACGTTCTTGCAGCTTCTCTTTGTCGTAGGAAGACTCGGTTTCGTCCATTTGACGGCGAATTTGTTCGCAGCGGGACTTGACGGCGGCTTCGTTACCTTCGGCAACAATTGTGGTGCTGTCCTTGGTGATGGTGATGCGGCGAGCTTTGCCGATCATGTCGAGCTTGGTGTTTTCCAGTTTCAAACCGGCATCTTCGGTGATTAGTTGACCGCCGGTCAATACGGCGATATCTTCTAACATGGCTTTGCGTCGATCGCCAAAACCGGGTGCTTTAACAGCAGTCACGTTCAACACACCGCGCAGTTTGTTGACAACGAGGGTAGCTAAAGCTTCTTTCTCAATGTCTTCTGCAATGATCAACAGCGGGCGGCCGGAACGAGCTACTTGTTCGAGCACAGGTACTAAATCTTGTACCAGAGCGATTTTCTTGTCTGTCAGCAAGATGAAGGGTTCTTCTAGAATCGCTTCCATCCGTTCGGTGTCGGTGACGAAGTAGGGAGAAATGTAGCCTTTGTCGAAGCGCATCCCTTCGGTGATTTCCAATTCGGTGGTCATAGACTTCCCTTCTTCCAGGGAAATCACGCCTTCCTTGCCCACCTTGTCCATTGCGTTAGCAATCATTTGGCCGACTTCATCGTCGTTACCAGCAGAGATGGAGCCGACTTGAGCGATGGCTTTGGAATCTTCTACTTGTTTGGCGTGTTCGGCAATTTTTTCGACCAAAAACGTGGTTGCTTTGTCAACACCGCGCTTGAGGGCGATCGCATTTGCGCCGGCTGCTACGTTACGCAGACCTTCTTTGACCATTGCGTGAGCCAAAACGGTAGCAGTTGTTGTACCGTCGCCTGCTGCGTCGTTGGTTTTGGAAGCTGCTTGACGGATCAGGGCAACGCCTGTATTTTCTACGTGGTCTTCTAGTTCGATTTCTTTGGCGATGGTAACACCGTCATTGACGATCTGAGGAGCTCCGAATTTCTTTTCGAGAACCACGTTACGGCCTTTGGGGCCGAGGGTTACGGCCACTGCTTCGGCCAAAATGTCCATACCGCGTTCGAGGGCGCGACGTGCATTTTCGTTGTAGATGATACGCTTAGCCATAGTTTTTGGGGATTTGAGGGTTTGAGATTTTGGATTGGGGATGATGGATTTTAGTCATTTGCCCCGTGTCATTAGTTGTTTGGCGGCGTTCGCTTTAAACTAATGACTGATGACTAAGGACTGATGACTAATGATTAATTAGTTAACGATCGCCAGAATGTCTTTTTCTGCAAGCAAGACGTATTCGTCAGTGCCGAGTTTGATGTCGGTGCCGGCGTACTTCGAGTAGAGAACTTTGTCGCCGACTTTGACTTCCATTTCAGTGCGGCTGCCGTCGTCATTGCGCTTGCCGGGGCCCACGGCCGCGACTTCGCCTACTTGGGGCTTTTCCTTAGCTGTGTCGGGCAGAAGGATGCCGCCGGCGGTTTTTTCTTCGCTAGCGCTTACTTTCACGAACACGCGCTCGCCTAACGGTTTAACGGTAGAAACACTCAGTGATACTGCTGCCATAAATAAATCTCCAGATTACAGATTGTCGTGAGTCAGTCGTCAGGGGTCACGATGAAAGCAACAGCGGACTACTTACAACTGACATATTAGCACTCTCGGCTCCTGAGTGCTAATTTAGCTTTAGTCAGGGGCGATCGCAACTTAGTTGTCAGTACGGGTTCCCGAACCGAGAATGAGTAGGAGGCAAGGAGAGGGGGAGAGGGGGAGAGAGGGAGAGGGGGAGAGAGGGAGAGGGGGAGAGAGGGATATGGGAGAGAGCCAGAAGCGAAAAAGCCCGGATTTCGACTGTTATGCCTTTAAAACTTGCCTCTTGCTTGCCCTCAATTTCTGAATTGTAAAAAACCTACCCTGGAGACGGGAGGGAGTGGGGGCTGTGATGATGACTTTCGATCGCTAACCAATTACTTTTGATTGATGAAGACAATGACAGAAAATAACGATGAATCTTGCAGCCAAGGCTTGAGCGCTTGCGTCCAAAGCCTGGGAATCCCTCAAATCGAGCGACATATTTTTATCTGTGCCGACCAAACCGTGCCCAAGTGCTGCGATCGGCAAGCCAGTCTGGAGGCGTGGAATTACTTAAAAAAACGCTTGCAAGAATTGGGGCTCGACAAGCCAAGTGCCACTCGACCAACCTGCGTCTTTCGCACCAAAGCCAATTGCCTGCGAGTGTGCGCGTCTGGCCCGATTATGGTAGTCTATCCAGACGGAGTGTGGTATCGCGACGTTACTCCCCCCGTCATTGAGAGAATTATTCAGGAACATCTCCTCAACTCAAAGGTCGTTCAAGAATACGCTTTCTTAACTCATCCTTTGCCTGTGCCTTCTGAAGCCCAGCCAAACATTTAATTATAGCGCTGTTAAAGTACAGGGTTATAATTAAATGTTAAGTTTCAAGGTTAAGGGTGAGAAATTTAGACGGTTGGGCGTCCGGGCGATCGCACCTGCTACAGCTCAATAAAACTGTAGTTAGGTTCTTGTCTTCCTTGTGCGGCTTCCCGTGTTCCTGGTGTTTCTCAAAAGGTACAGTAAAAAAAATCGATCGGAGGAACTGTGAAATTTTGTGCAAAAATTTCTCAGTGGCCGACACTAAGCAGGTTGCCAAACTACACTAGAAACAGTTAAATACGTAAGTAGGGAGTCTGCTTAAATTTCTCTATATCAGAAGTATCATTTAAAACCGGGGCATTAACCTGAAATTGAACCGATCGAGATTAAATATTTAACTTGGGCTCTGTTAGGGAATCTCCAATCAATCAAGGCTGATCTTGACAGGGCGATCGTCGATTACTGGTTTGGGCTGCGTTCCAGGTCGTAAGACATTCACAAACAGCCGTCAATTATAGGTTGGGAAGCGGTAATACCCGCCCCGCTTTCCCTCACCGCCATCCCTTCAGTCGATCGTCGTCCTCCACTCCCAGCCGGGCGGCGGGGGACTGACGGAAAAAACCGAAGTGAAAACAAGGAAGCGTGCGGGATACTTTAGCGGGAATAAACATGACAAAGGACAATAATTCAGGAGAGCAAAAACGGCTGATGCTGGTTGACGACGACCCCAACTTGATCTTGCTCGTCAAGGACTACTTGGAGTTTCGGGGTTACAACGTCATTACAGCAGAAAACGGCAGAGACGCTCTGGAAAAACTAGAACAAGAAGTTCCCGACTTGATTATCTGCGATGTGATGATGCCGGAAATGGACGGCTACACTTTAGTCAAACACATCAGAGAAGACCCGCGCACTAACTGGATTCCGGTTCTTTTCTTGTCCGCAAAAGGTCAAAGTTCAGACCGAGTAAAAGGCTTGAGCACTGGGGCGGACGTTTATATAGTCAAGCCTTTTGAACCAGAAGAACTGGTAGCCCAAGTGGAATCTTCTCTGAAAGCTGCCTCCCGCTTGATTCGCCACTCAAATCCCGGTATAGAGAGTGGCACAAAAATTAAGGCGCGCCGCAATGTCGAATTGACTCCCACTGAGTTAAAGGTGGTACAGTTGCTAGCGCAGGGTATGGCAAACCGCCAGATTGCAGACGTGATGAATGTCAGCCAGCGGACTATCGAAAGCCACGTCAGCAATATGCTGGGCAAAACAGGTCTGCACAACCGGACAGAGTTAGCTCGCTGGGCCCTTGAAAGCAAAAAGGCTTGAGCTGAGGTAGCCTGCGCTATGAAATCAGGGGAGCAAAATCTACTGCTATGCGCTGGGCGTATGCCTGCTTGGCGGTAGGGCGGTGGGCGCGGTAGTTTGAATGCGCCATTAACCTTGACACGGCAGCCGGTATTGAGTTACTAGGCGTATAGTTTGTGAGGGCCCCTCGCTCAAATGCAAGCAGGGTTAAAAGAACCCTCTGGCGGTAGAGCCGAAAATATGAAATACTGGGGAGATGGAGTTTTCTGAAGTTTAATCTATTGCCTCAGTTAGCTCCATGTTGCTAAAATGTGATATTTAGATTAACTTCTTTCTACAATTATTAGGTCTAAGTTTCTATGACAAACTTAATGAACCGCCTTTCTATTTTTGTGGACGGGAACAATATGTTCTACGCTCAACAAAAGAACGGTTGGTTTTTTGATCCTCGCAGGGTGCTCGAATATTTCAAAACTTCGCAGCCGAATGTCATCTTGATCAATGCTTTCTGGTATACGGGTCTAAAAGACCCCCAAGATCAAAGGGGATTTCGAGATGCCTTGATCAGTCTGGGTTACACGGTTCGCACTAAGATTCTTAAGGAATATTACGACGATGCTTCGGGCAGATATTCTCAAAAGGCTAATTTAGACATTGAGATTGTGGTTGATATGTTTAATACGGTGGATCAGTACGACCAAGTTGTACTTTTTAGCGGGGATGGGGATTTTGAGCGGGCGATCGAGCTGCTGCGATCGAAAAATACTCATATTACTGTGGTATCCACCGAAGGAATGATTGCGAGAGAGTTACGAAATGCTACAGATAGGTATATAGACCTAAATGAAATTAGGGAACATATCGAGAAAATGGATTATTAGTCATTAGTCATTAGTCATTAGTTATTAGTCATTAGTCATTAGTCATTAGTCATTAGTCATTAGTCAGCAGTCATTAGTCAGTAGTTATGGGTTATGGGTTATTAATTATTCGTTATTGGCGCGAAACACGGGACTGGTGACTGGGGACTAATTGCCCAGAACAGGGGACAAGTAAAAATCAGGAAAACACTTTTTTAGAGCTATGAAAACTCAACCAAGTCAAGACCGGATTATTATTTTCGATACGACTTTGCGGGACGGAGAACAATCTCCGGGTGCATCTCTGAATGTGGATGAAAAGCTGACTATTGCCCGCCAGTTAGCGAGATTGGGCGTGGATGTGATTGAAGCGGGTTTCCCTTTCACCAGCACGGGAGATTTCGAGGCAGTCCAAAAAATAGCCCGATCGGTTGGCACGGAAGGTGGGCCGACAATTTGCGGTTTAGCAAGGGCGAGAAAGCCGGATATTAAAACAGCAGCCGAGGCTCTGAAACCCGCCGTAAATGCGCGAATTCATACGTTTCTGGCTACGTCTGATATTCACTTGGAGTATAAGCTGAAAAAGACGCGGGCTGAGGTTCTGGAAATTGTGCCGGAAATGGTGGCTTACGCTAAGTCTTTTGTGGATGATGTGGAGTTTTCGCCGGAAGATGCTTGTCGATCGGAACCGGAGTTTTTGTATCAGGTTCTAGAACGGGCGATCGCAGCCGGTGCGACTACTGTTAATATTCCCGATACTGTCGGCTATACGACTCCGAGCGAATTTGGGGCTTTGATTCGCGGAATTAAGGAAAATGTGCCGAATATCGATCGGGCAATTATTTCGGTTCACGGTCACAATGACTTAGGATTGGCTGTTGCTAACTTTTTGGAAGCTGTGAAAAATGGCGCCAGACAGTTAGAATGCACGATTAACGGGATTGGCGAACGGGCGGGAAATGCAGCTCTGGAAGAGTTGGTAATGGCGCTTTACGTGCGACGCCAATATTATAATCCGTTCTTGGGCAGGCCTGCGGATTCTGAGGAACCGCTGACAAATATTGACTCGCGCCAAATTTACAAAACTTCCCGCTTGGTTTCCACTTTGACGGGGATGTTGGTGCAGCCAAATAAGGCGATTGTCGGGGCAAATGCTTTCGCTCACGAGTCGGGAATTCACCAAGACGGGGTGCTGAAAAATAAGCTGACATACGAGATTATGGATGCTGAGTCGATCGGCTTAACTGAAAATCAAATCGTGCTCGGTAAATTGTCGGGGCGCCACGCTTTCCACACTCGCTTGAAAGAGTTGGGTTTTGAAATGGCCGACGATGAGCTAAATAAGGCTTTTGTCAAGTTCAAAGATTTAGCGGACAAGAAAAAAGAGATTACTGATTGGGATTTAGAGGCGATCGCCAATAACGAAGTGCACCAAGCACCGGAACTTTTCCGCTTAGAATTGGTGCAAGTTTCCTGCGGCGACAAATCTCGCCCGACAGCAACTGTCACTGTGCGGAATCCGGCGGGCGAAGAATTGACCGATGCTGCGATCGGCACTGGGCCTGTGGATGCGATTTACAGGGCAATTAACCGGGTGGTAAACGTACCGAACGAGTTGATCGAGTTTTCTGTACAGTCGGTGACAGCGGGCATAGATGCGATCGGCGAAGTAACAATTCGCTTGCGCCACGAAGGCAAAGTATTTTCCGGTCACTCGGCAAATACCGACATTATCGTAGCGTCCGCAGAAGCATACATCAGCGCTTTAAATCGCCTGTATCAGGCATTGCAGCATACTACGGAAAAATCCTCGGAACAGCCAACTCCGATCAGAAATGAAGTTGTTGCAGAAGCACAGCGCTGATAAATTTCTTGTCAGCCCTTTTTCTTGAAACAAACCGCAGACGAACCCAGATCGAAGCAGATAAATCTCAATTAATCTGCCTTGAGCCGGGTTTATCTGCGGTTTAAAATTACTTTTTTTACTAATAACCAACTCTTGAAAAATGCAAGACGAAACCTTAAAAAAAGAGCGGCAATTCCACGATGCTTGGGCATCTACGATCGATATTGACGGCATTCGAGTCAATGATTACTTTGAAGCTTGCACCGCCCCAGAAAATAGATTTATCGTCCAGCAAATGGGCGATATTACGGGCAAACGCCTGTTAGATTTAGGCTGTGGCGCGGGAGAAAATAGCGTTTATTTTGCTAAAAAAGGCGCGCATTGTGTGGCGGCGGACTATTCTCAGGGCATGGTAGAAGTTGCCCTGAAATTGGCTGAGAAAAACGGCGTCAAAATAGACGGCTGCACGGTGAATGCAATGGCTATGGATTTCCCCGACAACAGTTTTGATATTGTCTACGCTTCTAATTTGCTGCACCATTTGCCGGAACCGGAAAAGGCAATTCGCGAAATGCACCGGGTGCTGAAGCCTGGAGGAAAAGCTTGTTTTTGGGACCCGATGAAGCACAATCCGGTGATTAATGTTTACCGCAGGATGGCTACTGAGGTGCGGACGGAGGATGAAACTCCTTTGGATATTAATATTGTGAATTTTATCAAGTCTTTGTTTTCGGAGACGGCTTATGATACCTTTTGGCTGACATCGCTGTGGATTTTTTTACGCTTTTATTTAATAGAAAAAGTGCATCCAAATGAGGAGCGTTATTGGAAAAAGATTATCATTGAACAAGAGAGATTGAAACCGGAATACTCTCGGTTAGAAGGGTTAGATGGCTTTTTGAAGAAGTTGCCTTTGATGAAGCGCTTGGCTTGGAATTTGGCTGTGGTGGCAACGAAGTAAGCTGTCGCGCATTTCACTGGTTCCTAGGCTTTGCCTGGGAACTGATATCTAGAGGCTCTGCCTCGCTTTTGGAGAAGGAAAATAGGAGGCTGAGCCTCCGGGTCTGTGTTACCAGGCAGAGCCGGGGAACAAGAAAACAAGAAATAGTTTTGAGTTAAAGTACAATAAGTCAAAGCATTTAATTAAGAGGCTAATTATGCCAGAAACTATTACTGCTATCTACGAAAACGGGGTTTTTCGTCCATTGAGTTCTGTGTCTTTCAAGGATGGGGAAACTGTGCACATTCAACTCTGGCCAGATGATCCAAAAAAGCAGGCAGAATTGGCAATCCAGTTTTTAGTTGACCGAGGATTGGTGACTCCACTACCTAACAATCCCCATAACGTCGAGGCTGTCACCGATGAAGATGTGTATGAATTGGCTAAAAGGTTAGGGGCAAAACCGGGCAAGCCTCTATCAGAAATGATTATCGAGGATCGCGGCCCGTGGTAAACATTTATTTTTTGGATAGCAGCGCCCTCATCAAAAGATATGTGGCTGAAATTGGCAGCCCTTGGATAAAAACGCTCACGGATTCCCAGACTGGTAACTCGCTGCTTGTTGTCCGCATCACCTGGGTGGAAGTTCTTAGTGCTTTTGCACGCAGACAACGTGAGGGCGGTATAACTGCTGCGGAAGTGGCTGCACTTATTCAAAAATTTCGCTCTGAATTCAATAGTCGGTATAGAGTTATCGAAGTTGATCTGGCACTGGTTGAAAGGGCGGGTGAATTGATTGTTCAATATCCACTGCGGGCTTATGATGCTGTGCAATTGGCGTCTGCTTTGCGCGTTCAATCTGTTTTAACATCAATGCCAGAAACTCAACTAATTTTTGTTTCGGCGGACAACAGATTGCTGGATATTGCTCAGTCGGCAGGGTTGGCGATTGACAATCCTAATAATTATCAGTAATCAAGATGTTTGTAGTGAGGAATCCAAGTCCTCATAAAAATCACAGGACTAAAGTCCTTACTAGAAACTAATTTTAGTGCGATCGTTATTTAGAGAATTTCTTTCAAAGTTTTAACTAAGATTTGATTCTGTTCCTCCGTACCTACACTAATCCGCAATTTGTCTTCTAATCGCGGCTGATTGAAATATCGAATCAATATTCCCCGTACTTTGAGTGTTTGATAGATTCTTTCTGCATCGCCGTTTGGTGGCCTAACTAGCAAAAAGTTGGTTTGCGAGGGCCAAACGTCAAAGCCTAATTCCTGGAAGCTAACGGCTAGTTTTGCTCGCGAGGCCTTAATCTTTTCGGCGTTGGCTATTTTGTGGTCTTGATCTGCGATCGCAGCCGCCCCCACTGCATAGGCTAAAGCATCCACATTATAGCTGTCTTTGATTTTATTTAATTCTGCCAGCAGCGCCGGATTTGCTATGCCAAAACCCAGCCTCAATCCTGCCAGGGAATAACCTTTGGAGAGCGTCCTCAAAACTATAACATTACTGTACTTTTTTGTCAAGTTCAAAGCATTATCTTCGGCGAAATCTACATAAGCTTCGTCGATCACAAGAATGCCCGATAACTCTTTAGCCAGTTTCTCCAAATCTGCAACAGATATGGCTGTTCCCGATGGACTGTTTGGCGAAGCTACAAATGTCACTGCACCCTGGGCTGCTATTAGCAAATCGACGGGTAACTTGTAGTCATCGGGATAAGGAACTTCCACAAACTCTGCATCTTGAATTTCTGCCAATGTGCGGTACAATACATAGGTAGGCGCGGGACAAACAATCTGTTTCCCGGATTCGCCCACAGCGCGAACTATCAAGTTTAATAAATCGTCGCTGCCGTTACCTACAATAATCCAATCGTCAGCAACTCCAAAAATTTTACTAGCAGCAATGCGGAAAACTTTGCCAGTTGGATCTGGATAGCGCCGCAGCATTTCTCCCTCTATTTCCTGAAGCACTTTTAAGGCTTTGGGAGAAGGTGGATAGGGATTTTCATTAGAATTTAGTTTAATAATTTTTGTGCCTAGCGGTGGCTGTTCTCCCGGCACATAGCCAGACATTTCGTGGATGCTTTTGCGAAAGTAATTCATCTATATAATTGAGTTTTGTGGAACGGGCATCTTGCCCGTTCTTGATAATGGTGCAAAATAAGCTGTTGTGCATTTAATTTGTATGTTGAGGGCGGGCAGGATGCCCACCCCACAAGAGGAAAAATTTATTTTACTATGCAATTTAAATGCGGATTAGCTTATCAAGTTAAACAAATTATATCAAACAATTAGTGACTATCCGCGTTATACCCAAATCAATTAACTTTTGCATATCCGCTCGATCGTCCACCGTCCAGGCCACAATGTCAACTCCCTGACTCCGGGTTTCTTGAATCAGTGCGGGGTTTTCCAGCAACACGCGATACAGACTGCTAATCAAATTATCCTGATGGGCTACAGCTTGAGCAAATTGAGTTTTGTATGCTTCTAGATTAGCAACAATATGTCCGATCGCCAAATCGCCAGATAGCCGCCGCACTTGTTCCAGAAATCCATCGTTAAAGGAAGTAATAACGCATTTTTGTTGGATTTCTTCGCCCTTCAAAGTATTGACAAAATCCGCGACATCTGCATCAGACCACTCGCAGTGAGGTTTGACATCAAAGTAAAGAAATTTGTCAACATTTTTGAGGATAGCTAATGATTCTTTTAAGGTAGGAATTTTTTCTTGTGAAAATTCATCGCTAAACCATTTTCCCGCATTAAGTGTTTGCAATTGGGACAGAGTTTTTTCCCTAACTTTGCCAGAAACTCCCGTGATTCTATCCAGTGTTGCGTCGTGAAAAATCACTGGTACGTTATCGGCGGATAGCTGGATGTCAAATTCGATCGAATGAGCTCCACGGGCGATCGCCAGTTCAAAAGCTGCTAAAGTATTCTCCGGGGCGATCGCCGAAAATCCCCGATGTGCGATAATTTCTAAATTCACTGTCTTGTGCCCTCTAAAAAATCTGCCACAGTTTGATTAAAAGTTTCCGGTTCAGTCAAAAAAGACCAGTGATTCCCCGGTACTTTTGCAACAGTAAGATTTTTCAAATATCTCTTGTAGGGCTGCATTTGCCAATCCATGCGATTTACGCCTTTTTCCGGCTGTACAAACAAAGTCGGGATATCAATATTTTCAGTTAAACCGGCAACTTTCATCACTTCTGCAAATATCTGATTTCTGGCTGCAATCACAAATTTACTGCCCCAAGTTCCGTCGGATTTTTGTTCGATTTGCTGTTGGAATACCATTTGCTGCAAGTCACTCCAATCTGCGTATTCTCCCGATTGTTTTGCTGCTGCTTCTGCTTGGGATAAAGTCGCAAACGGGCCCACACATTTGAGACAGTCTAATTTTCGGTAAACAATTGGCAGGGTGAGTTTCATCGCGGCGGGAAGTTTGGTGATGAAGATGGGGTCTACTAAAATCATACTGCAAAAGCGATCGGGATTTTGCCTCGCCCAAATCGGTGCTAGTTTTCCCGTCCAAGAATGTCCTAAAATGTGTGCGTCAGGCCAGTTGAGATGTGCCATCAAAGCTTCTAAATCTGCGATCGCACTTTCAAAAGTATAGCCGATTTTTGGTTTGCTACTTTCTCCGTGACCGCGCATATCTGGCGCTACAATATGATAGCGGTTGGACAAGTAATTGCCTAAGTTAGTCCAGACACACGCACTATCTGCTAAACCGTGCAGCAGCAGCAAACGGGCAGATTTTTCTTTCCCTGTGTCTGGCTGCCATTCTAGATAGGAAAGTTCGATTTCTGCTAATTGCAAAGTGTTACGACTTGGCATAATTAGGGCATTTTATATTTGGATAAATTTGATTTAACTTTTTTATGAACAGGCAAGATGCCTGTTCCACAAAGAGTGAATTTTATTGTGCGGTTTTCCTCAATAGGCTTTCCGGCTTTTTTCACAAAGAATAAATCTTCTTGTGGGGTGGGGTGGGCTTCTAGCCCGCCCTTCTGACTTAACGTTTGCCCTTCAAACTCAACAAGATAAACTGAGTTTTCTGCGCTTCATCAAAATTGTCATCGCTGACCAAAACTAAACTCTGGCTGCCATCTGGCAAGCGCGGGCCGAGGGTCATCCCCTCTAAATTGTACAGCGGAATTCCGAGTTCGCTTAAGTCTAGGAGCAACTTTTTCTTAACAGGTTCGACCGCCACTCGCCCTTTAAAACTCTGGATTCTCGAAGTATCTGTAGCCGCCCCAACCGCTAGTTGATAAATCCTAGCGCTGTATCCCGACAGCCCAAAAGAACGTTCTAAACTCAGAATCTGACCGCCACCGACAGTTACTAATTCTGTTAAACCGTTCAAAATAGTCATGGGAACTTGGTCTAAATTGTAAAGATTCTCCGATACTAATTGCGGCGTTTTATCGACGATGACATAATGTAAAATACGGAGTTTGCTTGCCTGTTCGGGGTCTAAATCTTGCATTAACGGCGCTTCCGTAGCTGCGAACAAACGAAACGGATCTAGACCGCCCGGACTAAAAGTTTCTGGGTCGATGGTTAAAGATTCAAAACCTAAATTGTCCACCACTCCTTGCTGCTGTTTTTCATCGCTGGCATCGGGAATATAGCGCTTTGGGATCGGCAAATTTCCCCGCATTTGCCCTGTTTTGAGGTCGAATTCACCGAGAAAAGGAGGGATGCCCACATGAGTAACGCCTTCGCTGGCGACAAATACTGAGTTGCGGGGAGAAAGGGCGATGCCTTCGGGATTGATGGCACCCCAAGAGAAGGTTTCACCGTCTGCTTTTTTGAGGGAGGTAACGCCGTCAACGGTAACTTTTTTCAGGCGAATATTGGCGGGGTCGCTCGATGTGAGGTCGAGTCTGAGACTGTAAAATCTCGCTTCTCCGTTTTCGCTGGGGTCGTCGGAAAGAGCGTAAAAGCGATAAGCTTTGGAAGTGACTGCGCTAATACCTTTGGGATCGTAGGTAATTCCTGACAAACCGCCGACTGGTACTCCTTCAAAATTCATTTTTGGCAATTCGTACTCGCCCAAAAATTCGAGGGACATTTCTGGAAAAGAGCGGTCTTTTGCAACTGCGGGAGGGGGGGCGCAAGCTGTGCAAACAGTTAAGAGAATTAGGGCTAGACTAAATAAGCGTAAAATACGCTCGCCCAGCGTCTTTAAATGCCCATAATTGCTCAGCACGGTAATTTTTATTTTGTTGCTCTTGTTGAACTGTTTACTTTTGTGCCATCTTTGTGACATAATTTATACCGTTTTGTAGATATGCAAAACTTGATGTTTCCAGAAGAAATGCCGAATCGCGGCAACCAAATTTTGAGAATGAGAAGTTCTGTACCAATTGGGTGCTTGCTTTTCTTGTGGCTGTGTGCTGGTTCTATTGCTAGCGCCCAAACTAATCCACCAGCCCTCGATCAATTTTCTCCTAATCCTCTAGAAATTACCACACCCGATCCCCTAACTCCCGCTAACGAATCTTTGAGCAGCACTCAGCGGGACGAACTGACAGCGGCTTTGGAAGAGTTAAACTTAGAAGCAGCGGCTAAACTGCAAGCTGGAGACGGCGCCGGTGCTTTTGAAATTTGGTTCCGAGAATTGCGGCTGCGGAGGTATCTGGGCCCGGCGGCGGAAATTGCTGCTTTGAGTCGGGTGGGAAGTGTTGCTTGGAGTAACGGTAAAAACCTCGAACTACAGCTTATTACCAAACGGTTGCAAGCAATTCAAAAAGAAGTCAAATCGCAAGTACCACTTAATACTGAGTTGCTACCCGCCTTCGCTGCGGCTTTTCAGCAGGTGCGCGCTAAAGGCCCGACTGTAGAAGTTTACCAAGAAATTCTCGAAAATGCGCGCCAAAACCAAGATATATTGGCTGAAGGTCAGATTTTGAAGGCGATCGGGCTTATTCACATCAATTGGTTGAGTTACGATAAAGCTGCTCCCGTGTATGAGGAATTGGCTACTTTAATTCAGGAAAACCGCGCTTTATTTGCTGCTAATTCTGCTGTGCAAAATTCTGCTGTTGTGGCGGGAAACGGTGCGCCGCCGCAGCCTGTAACTCCTCCAACTGAGGTAGATACTCTGAGACAGTTGGCCTATGTTTACCAACAGTCGAAACAACCCCTAAAGGCGATCGCAGCCAGGGAAAAACTAGCATCGGTGTATCTTAACTTACAAAATCCGAGCGCCATACCACCGCTCAAAATTGCGATCGCCAGCGATTACCAAACAATAGGTCAAATCAATTTAGCAGCTCAATACTATCAGGAAGCCTACAATTTAGCCGTCCCCATTCAACAGTATGCCCAAGCTAGCGAAGCTTTAGATAAATTAGCATTACTTTATCGAGCGCAAAAGCAGTGGGAGCCGAGTTTGCGGATTTATCAAATGCAGTTGCTTTTAGAAGAGCGGGCTTACAATTTCTACGGATTGATGAACGCTTACGACAATATCGGTCAAGTTTATCAAGAGATGAAGGCTTACGATAAAGCTTTGGAATCCTATCAAAAAGGGTTGGACGTGGCTCAAAGATTGGGACACAGACAAGAGTATTTTGCTAAGAAAATTCAAAAAGTTAACAAGCAATTGCAAAGGACTTCGTAGTTGTCAGCAGGCAATAATGACCAATTGCAATGTGAGTAATTTAAATGCAGTAAGGTGTGCAACGCACACCCTACAAAACTACTTTTGATTCGTAGGTTTCTCGCGAGATAGAGTAATATAGTACATCCGTTTCGTAATAACGAGCATTTTTTTCATATTTCATGCCAACTTTCTGTATCACCCGCTGAGAGGCGATATTTTCTGGTCGGGCGATCGCAACTATTCTATCCAAATTTAATATTTTAAATCCATAGTTTAGACTAGCAAAAGATGCTTCAGTCACCAATCCTTGATTCCAATAAACTTTGTCGAGGGTATAGCCTAGCTCAACTTCCGCTGTCTTGTCCAGAAAAACCAGTCCGCAGCGACCAATCATTTTACGGTCTATTTTATGTACTAAAGCCCACATTCCGAAGTTGTTTTCTTCCCAACTTTTGAGCATGGTATGAAGGGCGATTTCTGTTTCTTCTCTAGTTTTAACTCCTCTCAAGTATTTCATTATTTCTGCATCACTGTAGATGCGGTACAGCTCATCTAAGTCGTCTGGCGTAAATTGTCTCAGATACAATCGGGCTGTCTCTATTTCTTGCATGATAAATATAAGTTCTACCAGTAGATTATAATACCAGTTTTGTCGGCCTACAAACATTTTGGTTGGGTTTCGTTCCTCAACCAAACCTGCTGTTACAAGAAAACACTCTTTGTGAAACAGGCATCTTGCCTGTTACTGATATGAGTGCAAAATATTCATTTTATTTGTTACAATTATTAACTAGATATATTGTACAGTTTTTGCCATCAATGACTATTTCCTCACCAGTAGCAGACACCAAAAACAAATCCGGCCAGGAAACAGACTGGCGGTTATTCATGAGGTTGGCATCTTACGCAACCCGCAGCAAACGCTTGCTGATTATTGCGATCGCACTATTAGTACCGCTAGCAGTCTCAGGAGCAATTCAACCCATTCTCATCGGACAGGCAATTTCGGTAATTCGCTCGGAACCTACCTACGAATTCTTGCGGGGATTGTCTCTATCTGCTGCCTTGAATATTTTGGCTATTTTGCTCATGCTAACTATAACACTTAGATTAGCACTGCAATCAGTTCAAGGCTATTTAGTCACGAAAGTAGGGCAAATAATTACTACAGATATTAGAAATGATTTGTTCGCCCACGTCACATCGCTAGCAGTGAGATTTTTCGATCGCACTCCTGTCGGTAAACTGATGACTCGCCTCACCAGCGATGTAGAAGCTTTGGGAGAGGTTTTTTCTTCAGGGGCGATCGGCATTGTCAGCGATTTATTTTCAATTTTAGTAATTGCCATTTTCATGTTTACCATGCAGTGGCAACTAGCTTTAATGTTGGTGCTGATGATGATACCAATTACCGCAGTCATAGTTTATTTCCAGTATCAATATCGCCTAGCCAATTACACTACCAGAGAAGAACTTTCCGATCTCAACGCCCAACTGCAAGAAAACCTGACTGGTATTGGGGTAGTGCAGCTATTCCGCCGCGAAAGATTCAACTCAGAATTGTTTCGCGTCACGAATAAACGCTACATTAAAGCAGTTGACAAAACTATATTTTACGACTCAGCCGTATCTGCGACATTAGAATGGATTGCTTTAGTAGCGATTGCAGCCGTTTTGTGGATGGGGGGTCAAAGGGTTTTAGCCGGTAATCTTAACTTCGGTACTCTCTCGGCATTCATTTTATTTGCTCAGCGTCTCTTCGATCCGCTGCGGCAATTTGCTGAGAAATTCACTGCAATTCAAGCAGGATTTACCGCTGTCGAACGGATTAGCGATATTCTCAATGAACCCATCGAAATTAAAGATCCAACTAGCGGGAAGAAGGAAGGGCACAAGACGGATTTTGACACGGATACACGGATGTTTGAAGGAAGAGGCAAGAAGGAAGAAGGAAGAAGGGCAGGTTATTCACCGTTGTTGATAACTGGACATCCAGAGGCAACGGCTTACAACTTGTCTCCGTTCGATCGAGAATTGCCAGATAATCATCAAAATCCAGCAAGTTCAGAATATCGTTTAGTGCCTAACAATCCCCAATCACCCCCCGCCAACCCCACCTTGCTAAGGGGAGGAGAAAATGCCAAATCGCAAAATTCAGAATCGGGAGAAATCCAATTTGACAACGTGTGGTTTGCTTACAAACAAGACGAATATGTCCTGCAAAACCTCAATTTCACCATCAAATCCGGCGAAAAAGTAGCATTAGTCGGCCCCACTGGTGCGGGCAAAAGTTCGATTATCCGTCTCCTGTGCCGCCTTTACGAACCTAGCCGAGGACGGATTCTGGTTAATCATGTGGATATTCGGGATTTGCCTCAAGCAGAGTTACGCAGGCACATAGGCGTAATTATCCAAGATGGCTTTCTATTTGCTGGTGACGTGAAGAGCAATATCAGCTTGGGAGAAAGTTACTCGATTGAGGAAATTCAAGCAGCAGCCGAAAAGACAAATGTTGCCCGTTTAATCGAACAGTTGCCTCAAGGTTATGATACGCAATTGCGGGAACGGGGAACCAATCTTTCGGGGGGACAAAAGCAATTATTAGCGTTTGCTCGTGCCGCTATTCGCAATCCCAGTATTTTAGTTCTAGACGAGGCAACTGCTAGTTTGGATGTGGGGACGGAAGCTTTAATTCAAGAAGCTCTAGAGCGTTTGATGGTGGACAGAACGGCGATAATTATTGCCCACAGGCTCTCGACTATCCGAAATGTCGATCGTATTTTAGTGCTCAAACGCGGGCAGTTAGTAGAATCTGGCAGCCACGAAGAGTTGTTGCAGCAACAAGGGTTGTATGCCAGTTTGTACAAGCTGCAAATGCTGGGAAGTTAATATCTGAAGGAAGAAGAAATAAGGAAGGAAGAGGATTTTTATTGACGGGGTGACAACGCCTCTGGAACCTTGATTGTAAAAGCATTGAAGCCGCTGAAGATCAAAAAAGATAGTGCATTATGAACAGGCTTATTGACTCATAAGATTGTCCGAGAGCGCCTTGAACCTAATTCAAGGCCTCTCGCCACTCTCTTTTATTGACTTACGCACAGTAAGCGTATCTTTTCGCTTCGTCACTCAACTCAAAACCTTTTGGGTGTTTGTTGGGGGATTAGTCGGCTGCACTTTCAGGTGCGTTTTCGAGCAAACTGTTGCCCGCAAATTCTGTCAAACAATAGATTAACCTTGTGACGTTGTTTTATTCTGCTGACTTGATTTCTTTCGTTTCAGCCATCCTCCTACACCTAGGGCTATAGCTGAACCAAAGATTGTGGTCGGTTCAGGCACAGGCTCAGCAACGTCGGCGGTTTCAACTATCAGCCTTGGTTGGATACCAGAAAATTGGCCTCTTTCCAGGGCGAGGCCACCAAAGTTCAAGGCGCGAATGCCAAACCCAGCAAAAGTATCGCCATTGCTAACTCGCTGATTAACAAACGGAGTCACGTCAAAGTTAAGAATATCACCGGGAGATGAAGATGAAACATCTACAGAACTTAAGAATACTCCAGCCTCAAAATCTGATGCATCGACTGTTCCGTTTCCTACATAGCCAAAGATACCCAGAGTACCAGGGTTAGTATAGTCATCAACCCCAAGACCCGTGACTAAAAAACTTAGAAGTTCAGCCTGAAAAACAGCACTGCTAATAACTGTATTAGGGGCAAGAGAAAAGCTGCCGATATTGAATTCGGCAAACTCTGCTGCTTCACCGAACGTTCCCCTCACCACAGTATCAAAATTACCAGGGAAAACCAGGTCTCCCAGTCCGTCAAAGCGGTTGGGACCCTCTTCTAAATCTATGACTTCAAAAGTGATAGTAGGTGCAAATGTAAACGAAGCTGCTTTAGCTTCGGGGCTTGCTCCCAGGGCAAAACTTAGAGCGGTGCAAGCAGAGGCAACTGCGACTTTGTGGTAAAGATTGTTCATGAAAACTACATTTCCTTTTATAGTAAACGACTTGACTGGAAAGCTCACTCAGTAATCAAACTATCTAAATACTAGCTAGCTTACTTAAAAAACCCTAGTTGTGTATTTAAATTATTAAATCTTAACAAGAAAGTTACCTGCATAAATGCTGTAGAGAGCCGGTAGCGATCGGCATTACCAAAACAGAACCGCTGCGAACCATCGCCTCACACCGAATCATCCATCCACCCGCACTCCAAGCAATCCCAGTGAATCGGGGGTGTTTCGTATCACTTGCCCGAAATCATTTTCCCCAGGGTTTCCGGCAGGTGAATTATATGCTGGAAAAGCTGATTTGGGCCGATGCCAAACAATAACTGCATCGTCAGCACAATTGCTGCTAAACCAATCGCTGTACCGATGCTGGCTTTCAACACTTTAAAAGCCCAATTAAAGACTAGCCAAGAAACAAGTAACGAAGCAATTAAGATAATTAGTTCTATTGGCATATAACATTTTTAACTCTATTTTAACTATACATAACTTACGCATCAATACCAAAGAAACCTGGTATTTTATCAGTGTTAAATGCTCAATTTCAGTATTTCCTTAAAAAAACCCGTTTCTGCGTCCAAGACTACTCTACTTATTACTTTAAGCAATACTGCCGCGCTTCCGTGTTTCCTTATAAGAAATTCCGACATTTTTTAAGCCGGCTTTAATCATTTGCTGCTCTAACAAAGCGAAAAAGCGAGTTCGATCGCCCCCCGTGACTACCGCTTGATTGTGAGCTTCTGCTAGCGTCACCGGATAGCCGCCACCTTTGTGTACTTGAGCCAGCATCATTCCTAATGCTAAATCTAGCTGTGCTGTATCTTGTGCTACCCATTCGGGCACTTCTATTCTAGCAATTTCTGTGCCAACGTGAACGTAACAGAAATAGACGGAATTAATGCCGTACAAATCTAAAATGCGAGCTTGGGATTTCCACAAAGGGCTTCTTTGTCCCGGTGACAGGATTGTTGCCCACAATATGGCATCCCGCAAGGGTTCAAATTCTTGACAAGGTGCTTTTTCGGCGAAAGAAATTGTGGCGGCAAATCCGACGTTGGGGCAATTTGTCATGCAGTCTGGTACTTCGTGGGTGCAAGCTTCAAACCGTAAAAAAGATAAGCTTTCGCTGCTGCGAGAAGCGCTTAAGTATCCTAACAGCGGAATTCCTGCTAAACGCAACTTATCCCAAGCTTCTAAAATTGGCAGCAAAATTTGATCGCGCGCTTCGCTGGGTAACTGTTCCAAAAACCAATAAATCAGGGAACCGTCTACCATTGCTAAAGCTGGCGCAGGCAATTTATTGTCGTTAACTTTTGCCCAATTGCAGCCCATTTCTGCTAAGGCAATTGCTTCGGAAACTGCCCGCCGGTATCCCATCCATTCTTCGGTTCTAATTCCCCACTGTCGCGAACCGTACAAGTCTTCGGGTTTGTAGAAAACCTCCGGCACGCTGTCTAAAACTGGGTGGCGGCTTTGTCCGTAGTGCAGCATGACTGTGCCGACGTTTAGCAGGTAGCAGTAGGCTATTTCGTGATGGTTGGGGGAAATTTGCGATCCGTCTGTGGCAAAGACTGTGTGGGCGGCGGGGGGGGCGGTGATGTAGGTGCGATCGGACAATGGCTCGATCGGCGTGGCAGCATTGAATAAAGTGCGATCGCGCCAACTCTCTTGCAATTCCACCAATTTTTCCTGTTCCGCAGCAGCCTTTACCAGCAAATTCTGAGCCACTTCCAAACGTTGGCGAGCGGCAGCCGCTTCCACATTCAAATGTTGGCTCATTCCCTGCATTGCCTTGGCTGCTTTAGTTAAATCGAGCATGGGTTTTAAGTCTCAATATTAGAAAGCTTTCAAGCTGAGAAATTATCAAAACACTTTTCAATTTTTTGGTTCCGAAGCTTGTTTTTTTGTCACACAGGCGGTTTGATAAACTAAAATAGTTCGTACCCGCCCGCAGAAATAGTAAAAAAACCGGGTTTTTGAGGTCAAGAGTACCTGAAAAAAAAACCTTTTTTTTTGTCGAGATCCTTGCTTTTTTGAGGAATTTCTGTTATATTTATCTTATGATGGGATGGTGGCAAAAATAATATTTTTGCCACCATCCCATTATATTAAAATACCATGTCTACGCCGCAAAAGTCAACAAAAAAGATGTAAATTTTTGTTGTTTTTTTTGACTCTGAAAAGCGAAAAAAAATCACCACTGTAAACAAATCTAACATCAACAGTCGATCGGCAGCCAATCGGCAAAATCTCCGGCAAACTGGGACAGAGAAAGCAATTGAACTGGTGGATTTTGAGCCACAGATTCCCGTTCGGGCAAAGTATTGTAGCCCCAATCAGCCAAAAATAACCTCACCTGAGATAAATCCGGCTGCTGCTTCACCGACAGCAAAGTTTTTAACCGATCTTCCACAAACCAAATAGTCGAATCTTTGGCAGACGCGGCCAAAAATTCCCGCAAAATTTGGTGTTTCGGCTTGTTGTATTCCTTACCAAAAATCAACTCCGGCGGCATTTGTACGCCTGCTAGCTGCAAAAGTTCCCGCACAAAACGGCCTTCCTTTGTAGTGACGATCGCCACTTTCACCGAACTCTCCTGCAACGAGTGCAAGCGATCGGCAACCCCTGGATAAAAGCGGTGCAAAGACAGCCACCCCGCTAAATCCTCAGCAATCCAATTATCGCGCAATCCGTCTAACATAGCGCCTACAGACTGCGCTTTTAAATTATTTTCCGTCAACAAATACGGTACTATATTGGGCCACTCTAGCAAAATTTGCTCTGGGGAAATTCCTGTCAGCAGTGCGCGGATCAGCAGCGGCATTTCCCAACCGGTTTCGATGGCGGGCCGCACTCGGTAAAAACTCAAAGCTAAATCTGGATCGGGCACTGTTTCGACTGGTTTCCAGATTTGACAGTAGGTACGCCAAGCAGTTTGGAAATATTCGATTAGTCCGTCACAAATCACACCGTCAAAATCAAGAGCTAGAATTGTCGGAAAGTTATTAGCCATCAATCGATTTTAGATTTTAGATTTTGGATTTTGGATTGAAGAATTGAAGAATTTGAGAATTGAACAAAGCGATATCATATCATTTCCGGTTACAGCGGAATGATGTTGACAGTGAACAGTGAACAGTCAACAGTCAACAGTCAACAGTGAACAGTCAACAGTCAACAGTGAACAGTCAACAGTGAACAGTGAACAGTCAACAGTGAACAGTGAACAGTCAACAGTGAACTCGAATTTACTATTCCGATGCTAACGGATTTGATATCACTGATGACTCCGGGGACTTGTTATCGGATACTATTTTTTGGTTGTGCCAAGATAAAGACGGGGGCTTGTACCCTGGCTGCTTTCGGTAACTGGATTGAAGCATTGAAGAATTGACTGTGCAAACAATCAGCAATGATTGGTGAAGAGTCGTTATTAAAAAGACTGAACTAGCGGTTGAGCGGCAATCGATTCTAGTCCTTGGGACTGCAACAATTGCGTCCACTCGGTTGTCAGCCGCGAATCATTGGGTGCGAGACGCCGCATTTCGGCTAGAGTAGCAAGAGTCTCGTACCAAATCCCATTTTTAGCATAAGCAATCACCTTAGCCATAGGGTCGGGATTTGCCAAATCGTTCTTGAGATTTGCCTGGGGTTCAATTCGCTGCATCCATCCTTTAACAATATAATCTCCAGAACGCTCCAGAGGATCGCAGGCTAGTGCAAACGACCAGACATATCGCTTACCAACCTCAATTTTTTTTGTCTTGTCTTTCTCCGAAAGGCTAACTCCAACTATTCCGGCTTTGTCATTTTTTAAAGTAGTTTCGTAAACTACTTCGGATTCATCTGCGTTTAGCAAAATAAACTCTACTTGAGCTGCCGGTTGAGAAACATATACAAAAAATGTTGGCGACTCTGTTAGCGTTAAGCCAATATTGCTTTCAGGTACTAAGGGAGTAATGAATAAACCATCCCGTAACTTACAGCCTCGATGCGTCCCCCCTTGCCGGTTGTCGGGGGCTGTTACATCGGGAGGTTTGAAATTAACATTCTGACTCAGGAGAATGGGTGCAGGTACAGCCTGCATCGGTGTCAGCAAACTGGGGAGAGTAACGGCGATCGCCAATACAGTCATCACCAGTGCAGTAAAATGTATAAAACGTTTCATTTTTCCACCCACTTGTAAAAATATTTATAGAGCGCATTTCTAATGTTAACCCGGAGTTTTAGCTCCGGGCGCGATCGAGTAAATGGGTCAATTTTCACATCGCCATCGGCAGACCGACCAAACTTCAAGAAATAGCGAGATTTAAAGAGGCGCAACCAGTGGTTGAGTTGCAACAGATTCCAGTCCTTGGGACTGCAATAATTGCGTCCACTTGGCTGTCAGCTTCACATCCCCCGGTGTCTGGCGCCGCATTTGGGCTAAAGTAGCGAGAGTTTCGTACCAAATCCCATTTTGAGCATAAACGTTGAGCCTAGTCATCGGGTCGGGATTTGCCAAATCGCTCTTGAGAGTTGCCTGCGGTTCAATTCGCTGCACGAACCCTTTAACAACTAAATCCGCAGCTCGGTCTTCGGGGTCGCAAACCATCGAAAATGACCATACGTATCGCTTGCCAACTTCAAGGGATTTGTTGTTGTCCACTGTAGCAGGAATACTAACTCCTACAATCCCGGATTTGTCAAGTTTAAAGGTTTTTTCGTAGACTACTTTGTCTTCCTTTTCGTTGAGCAAAGTAAACTCTATTTCGGGCGAGGTGTTAGGAATATAGACAAAAATTGTGGGAGAATCTGTTAGGGTTAAACCGATATTAGTTGGAGGCACTAAAGGAGTAATAGATAAACCCGCTGGACAAAGCTTGTTGCCGCGATGTGCCCCTCCTTGTCGGTTGGCGGGGGCTGTTACGTCGGGAGGCTGGAAATTAAAATTTTGACTCAGCAGAAGCGGCTGGGATTGTGCGCGCATCGGTGCAAGTGAACTGGGGACGGTAGCTGCGATCGCAGATACGGCGACCGCAAGCGTAGCCCGATGTAGAAAACGTTTCATTTTGTTGTACCTTTCAGTATAATTGCAAACACAGGCATTCGCTGATGGCGACAAATATTTTTGAGATGCTAGTCGAGGGCGCAGATACACAATTTAAACCTTTACATATCATCAATAACATTTATTAATTCGATCGGCAAGTGGATTCTCCGTCCGAAAAATCAGATTGCCTCGGTCGCAAGTATCATTGGATACAGTTGCTCGCCACGTACTGTAAATTTTTGTAACAAAGTGGTCGGATTTTCCGAGTGTTCTAAGATGGAGGAAGTCTCCAGCAGGCGGGAAATGTGAAACAACTGCTGTTCCAGAAACGAGTCAAACTTTTATGCTGGGATAGTCAATCACCCGGCGCTGCTCGGAGTACCGAGACAGCGCGGGCACAGAAATTGCCTAGTTGACCAGTCTAAGTGGTTCGCCCACTACGTTTAAGGCAAGTGTTCAAGTACCTACCGGAGGATGCGTGCTAGTCTTCCGCTCTAGAACTTAAAAGTTAAACAGGTGTAAGGGTTAAGCCAGTGCTTTTAAGATAGTTACCGACCTTAAACATTGACGAAGCAAACATTACCCCGTAAGGGAGGACTTAAATGTCTAATTTGGTTTTTGTACTTGATACCAAAAAACGACCGCTCAATCCAATCCGCCCAGGATTGGCACGTAAATTGTTAACCAATGGCAAAGCTGCTGTCTTCAAAAGGTATCCATTCACGCTAATTTTGAAAGTAGAGGTAACAGTACCGCAAAAACCAATCACACTCAAAATAGATCCTGGCTCGCGAACTACTGGAATTGCGTTAATACAAGGAGAAAACGTAATCTTTGGTGCAGAGCTAACTCACGCCCGGACAAGCTATTAAAGCCAGTCTGGAGTCTCGCCGTTCATTGCGTAGAGGCAGGAGAAATCGCCATACCCGCTATCGTCGGGCTAGATTCTCAAACAGGAATCGCCCTAAAGGTTGGTTAGCACCAAGTTTGCAAAATCGTGTCGAAACAACCCTAACATGGGTAACTAGATTGATGAAACTCGCCCCCATTGCTTCTATCGCTCAAGAGCTTGTGCGATTTGACTTACAGCAATTAGAAAACCCAGAGATTTCTGGAATCGAGTACCAACAAGGCGTTTTGCATGGCTATGAGATCCGCGAGTATTTGTTGAACAAATGGGAGAGAAAATGCGCTTACTGTGGTGAAATTAATACACCGCTACAAGTCGAACATATTCATCCCAAAGCCAAAGACGGATCTAATCGCATTTCTAATCTTTGTCTTGCTGGCGACGCTTGCAACAAAAAGAAAGGTACTCAAGATATTGAGCAATTCTTGTCTAAAAAACCAGAGATTTTGAAGCGGATTCTATCTCAAGCAAAACGTCCATTAAAAGACGCAGCAGCCGTTAACTCAACTCGTTGGACATTATTTAATCGACTCAGTACAACAGGCAAGCCTGTTTCTACAGGCAGTGGCGGTTTAACTAAGTTCAATCGCACTCGACTAAATTTAACTAAAACTCACTGGCTAGACGCAGCTTGTATCGGAAAGGTTGATTCGTTGAAGATTTTAACAAACAAGCCACTATTGATCAAAGCAACTGGTCACGGGACAGGTCAAATGTGCCGTACCGACAAATTTGGCTTTCCATCTCGCTATGTTCCCCGGTTTAAGTTTGTTAAAGGTTTTCAAACGGGAGATATTGTCAAAGCGATTGTAACCTCTGGTAAAAAAATTGGTACATACGTTGGACGTGTTGCGGTAAGAACCAGTGGTTCATTCAATGTTTCTGCCGAGCGAATTGGTGTCAGGAATTAGCCACAAATATTGTTCAATTGTTCACAGAAAGGATGGTTATTCGTATGCAGCATAAACCTTGCCCCCCTTTTCCTCTCGCCGCTGACCTGGGTACAGGTACAGCGGGAGTCTCCAAGGGGGAAGACAGATGAGTAAAATATCTAACAAAATTCGATCGGCAGCGACTCAATTGAGTCAAAGGTATAAACCATCACTAGCATTGGCTAAGTCTGTCTTAATTGCCAGCGCGGCAGTAACATTATCCTTGATGGGGGCCAGACAGCTAGGAATACTCGAACCAGTAGAATTAAGCGCTTACGACCAAATGGTGAGGTGGCGTCCCGATGAACAGCCAGACTCGCGTTTGCTAGTTGTGGGGATTACCGAAGCAGACATTCAGAAACTGAATCAGTGGCCAATATCCGATCGCAAAATAGCTGAAATCTTACAAAAACTCGACAAAATGCAGCCGGCAGTCATCGGTTTAGATATACTGCGAGACGTACCTTTAGGAGACGGGCGCGAGGAATTAACCAAAGTTTTACAAAAAAGCGATCGAATTATCGGGGTATGTTTAGTCACCGACGGAAGCCCGGACAATCCCGGTTCTCCGCCTGCGCCGGGGCTGCCACAAAACCGGGTGGGATTTGCAGATTTCGGAGTCGATCCGGGTGGCATACTCCGCAGGGCTTTATTATTTATGAAACCGCCGACAATTGAGGGCAACTCCTCGGCCCAAAAACATCTTTGCAATGACAATTCTCAAGTTTTAGCTTCCTTCAACCTCCAGCTAGCACTCCGCTACCTGCAAGGGCAAAAAATCTATCCCAAACTGGCACCCGATCAATCTTTATGGCTGGGAAACACCCAATTAAAACAACTAGCAAGCAATGACGGAGGATACAAAAATGCTGATGTCAGGGGATATCAAATATTAATTAACTATCGTTCCAGGCGGCAAGTCGCAAACCAAGTCAGAATTACGGATGTTTTAGAAGGGAAAGTTGACCCAAATTTAGTTAAAGATAAAATAGTTCTCATCGGTTACACCACGGAAACCGTTAAAGATTTGTTTTATACTCCTTACAGTGGGCGACAGCAAAGCAACCAATTCATGCCTGGTATCGTGGCACACGCACAAGTGGTCAGCCAAATTTTGAGTACAGTTTTAGACAACAGACCGATGTTTTGGTTTTGGCCGGAATGGGCAGAAATCTTGTGGATTTCGGGATGGTCAATTGTGGGAGGAACCTTGGCATCGCGGATGGCTCACCCAGCGAAGTTGACAGTGACATTCGGAGCACTGCTGTCGGGGTGCTGCGCGATCGGCTTTGGGATTTTTCTGTTGGGAGGGTGGGTGCCTGTGGCAGCGCCAGCCTTAGCATTAATCGTAACTGGCGGTAGCATAGTATCAGCAGACAGATTTAATAAAGCCGGATACGGGAAAGCAATTAGCGATCGAGTAAAACAAGTCTTCAAAATCGAAATAGACCAAGCCAAAAAAGAACAGCAAGTCGCAGAAATCACAGAATCGGATTTCTTTAAAGAATTGCAGCAAAAGAAAGATAAACTGAGGATTAGCAAACAAGAAACCTCTGAAAAAACACCTTCCGAACCCCAAGAAATAACTGCAAGTACCCCAGAGCTTCCCAAGGCCGAAAGTCAGACAGACGATTACTTAGCTCAGTTGCAGGAAAAAGCCAAACAGCAGAAGCAGCGCGCCGCCGTGACTGAATCGGAAAGCGGCTCTCAAACGGGTGTCCCGATAGATACCGGTTGTCGTGCTAGTTCAGCCGAAACTAAACCTGATGACGAGTTGAGCGATTTGCAAACCAAAGCCAAACAGATGCGGCAGCGCAGGGGCGCCCAAAAGATGATAAAAGAGGAAAAAATTGATACTTTCACAGATAAGGAGGATTTGGGGGGGAAGGAAGAATGACCGACAACTCTACTGCATCATCGAGAATTGCATCATAATGGGTTCTCGCAGTTTCTTACCCTAATACGCAGATCATGTCCAAAATCATCTCTGTCCACTCTTACCGGGGCGGAACTGGCAAATCGAACACGACAGCAAACCTGGCATCTATTATCGCTCGCGGCGGAAATCGGGTCGCCATTGTGGACACAGACATTCAATCACCGGGGATTCACGTGCTGTTCGGTTTCAGCGAGAGCAACATGGATCGCTGCCTGAACGATTACCTGTGGGGCCGCTGTCCGATCGCGGATACGGCCTACAATGTGAGTTCGCTGCTGCCAAAATTAGCCAGTAACGGCAACCTCTACCTGATTCCTTCGAGCATTAAAGCAGGGGAGATAGCGCGAGTTTTGCGGGAAGGCTACGACGTGGGACTGCTTACCGACGGCTTTCAAGAACTGATCGAGGTTTTGAACTTAGACTACCTATTTATAGACACGCACCCGGGGCTCAACGAAGAAACCCTCCTCAGCATCACCATTTCCGACATCCTGCTGCTGATTCTGCGTCCGGATCAGCAAGATTTTCAGGGAACGGCTGTCACGGTAGATGTGGCCCGCAAATTAGAAGTTCCCAAGATTTTGATGACTATCAATAAAGCCCCTGAATCCCTAGATTTCGAGGATTTGAAGCAACAAGTAGAGAGTATTTACAACATCCCAGTGGCAGGGGTACTGCCCCACAGCGACCAGATGATGCTGCTCGCCAGCAAGGGAGTGTTTGCGCTGCACTTCCCTAACGACCCTCTAACTAAGGTTGTGGAAGGGATTGCCAAACAGATTGTGGGATAATTGCTGCAGCGAATGCCGATCGCCCGCCCAGGAGTTTCGCTTTCGCTCTCCATTCCTGCGGAGCGATGTCCTCCTGCGTATCCCGAATATTTGGTTAAACAGTCAAGAGAATCGCGACAAAATGAGATACAAATAGATTATGAGAATTTGTTAAAAAACTTTAGGAGGAGAACTCATGGAATTTGACTTCCGCATACTAATAGTATTGATGCCCGTATTGTTGGCGGGCGGCTGGGCTGCTTACAACATCGGCAGTATAGCTCTCAAACAAGTGCAGAAAATGTTGAACAAGCAAGCATGAACTAAGCATTATCACCAGTAATTTCGCAGCCGGCTGTTGTTTGAGATACAAAACAGCCGGCTGATTTGTGCATGGGATCTGCTTCAGTGATGGCTGATTCTTGGTGGGCAATTTACGACTGCAGAGAGATGGGGCAAAAACCCAAGAAAAGTTAAATTTAAAGATTAGGCAGAAACCGGGTACGCTCAAGCAAAATACTTTGTTCCAGCAAACGAGCCTGGGTAAAAAAACCTAGCTGTGAAAGCAGGGCGAGCGTGTAATTTCTGATTTTGATGTTTTGAACTTTACTCAGGATTTATGAGTAGAGTGCCCTAAAAATATTTGGTAAGCACGTTATCGCAGAAAATATGAGACAATCACAAAAGTATTTGCCCTAACAATCGCCCTAAAAACTACGAAGTTTAACTCGTAGGGAAGATAGGTCAAATTGTCAATGTTAAATTCCTATATCTTTAGATAGATTATGCTTTTTCCCCGATCGAGCGGCATGCTAGTCCACCCCACATCCTTTCCCAGCCGATTTGGCATTGGGGACATGGGAATAGAAGCATATCGCTTTATTGACTTTTTAGTTGAGAGCGACCAGCAATACTGGCAGGTATTGCCGCTGGGCCCGACAGGATACGGAAATTCTCCTTATTCGTGCTATTCAGCAATGGCGGGAAATCCGCTGCTGATCAACCCAGAAATGCTGCGGGACGCTCAATGGCTCGCCGATGAAGACTTCGCTAATTTACCAGAATTTCCGCTCGATTATGTAGACTTCGAGCGGGCGATCGCCCTGAAAGTGCCTTTGCTAAAAAAAGCTTGCGAAAACTTCAAAGCCAAAGCATCCCCGATCCAGCAAAAAGAATTCTCAGGTTTTTGCGAAAGCAAAGAGAATTGGCTGGAAGATTACGCCTTATTTATGGCACTAAAAGATCACTTTGGCGGTGTTAGCTGGAACAATTGGGAACCAGAAATTGCCCGTAGAGAGCCAGAGTCGCTAGAGAAGTGGCGCCAGCAGCTAAATGCTGAGATTTATTACTACAAATACGTCCAGTTTGAGTTTTTTCGCCAGTGGACAGAGTTGAAAGGCTATGCTAATATGCGGGACATTAAAATTATTGGCGATATTCCGATTTATGTAGCTCACGATAGCGCGGATGTATGGTCTAATCCAGAAATATTTTGCTTGGATGAAGCCACCGGAGAAGCAGCTTTAATGGCCGGAGTTCCCCCAGATTACTTCAGCAATACAGGTCAATTGTGGGGCAACCCCGTATACAATTGGGAGAAGTTGCAAGCCACTAATTTCGAGTGGTGGGTGCAGCGTTTTGAAGCGATTTTCGCTTATGTAGACGTGACTCGGATCGACCACTTTCGAGGATTTGAGGCTTACTGGGCGGTGAAGCGCGGGCAAGAAACTGCTATGTACGGAGAGTGGATTAAAGCGCCGGGAACAGCTTTGTTGGATCTAATTAATGAAAAGTTTGGCAACTTGCCGATTATCGCTGAAGATTTAGGGGTAATTACTCCAGAAGTGGAAGCTTTGCGCGATCGGTTCGAGTTTCCGGGAATGAAGATTTTGCAGTTTGCTTTTAACTCAGGCCCGGGCGAGCCTTTTTTGCCTTTCAATTACGATCGCAACTGCGTAGTTTACACCGGCACTCACGACAACGACACGACTGTCGGATGGTTCAATCAACTGCAACACTACGAAAGAGATGACGTTTATCGTTATTTGGGCTGCATCGATCCCCAAGGAATTCACTGGTCTTTAATCCGCATGGGTTGGATGTCTGTTGCTAATTTGGCAATTGTGCCGTTTCAAGACTTGTTGGGTTTGGCTACAGACGCGCGGATGAATTTTCCGGGGAAAGCAGAGGGAAATTGGGGCTGGCGGTATCGACCTGAAGCTTTGAATTGGGAAGTGCGCGATCGGCTCAAAACCATGACTTACATCTCCGGCCGCGCTCCTAATAAACATTGATTGTCGGGAAGGGGTAATTGGTAATTGTTAATGGGTAATATAGCCTTTCTCAGAAAGATGAGGTACTATCCGGCATAGGGCATAGGGCATAGGGCATAGGGCATAGGGCATACCTCACTTTTTTGAGAAAGGCTATATCAAATCTGTTAGCATCGGAATTATTCCTATCTCTATACTCTTGATCTGCGTAAATGGGCGTCAATCCCTTGTCCTCTGCGGCCGGAGAAATTCTCTTTTTTTGACCGCAGATACAGGCAGATAAACACAGATGAACGCGGATGAATTCTATCAAATCCGGTTGCACCATCCGTGATTCTTGATTGGTGACTGGATGGATTTGACTATTCCGAGGCAACCGGATTTGATCTAATGGGTAATTGGTAATTGGTAATGAGTGAATCAAGACGGACATTCTAATTAAACTCTGTGGACTGCCCCCTATTACCTATTACCCATTAACCATTACCAATTAACACTCAACCTTCATTCTTGGGCGGTGCTGAAGGATTGAGTTCCTCTGCTTTAAAAACAACTTCTTTGGCGACTCCAGGAACTCCGAGTAGTTCGGCTTGTCCGTTATTAACAGCAACCATTACCCCGCCGGCGTTACCTGCTACCACTACTAATTGCTTTTGAGCCCCCCAGGTGCGAACAGTCCCGGTCGGCAAAGTTCCCTCAAACTCTGTTTTACCATCGACTTCAACCTGCATCCACGATTCTGCTTTAAAAGTGACGTTAACCATTACTGGTTTATTGCCAGATTTATTTGAATTTTGACCGGTTCTTACTGCTTCGACAGCCTCGTAACTATCGGGTTTCTGATTTTGTGAGGCTCTCGATGCCTCAGCAGCGGCGCGAGCTTGTTCTTGCTGACCAAGCGCTAGTTCTTCGGCTCCCGCACGGTTTTTTGCGGTAAGAGAACCGCTCATCAACTGAGATAAGACATTGACCGAACAGATAATTAGAAATGTGTAAAAGAGGTAGAGGTGCATCGGCCGCAACTGAGGCCCATCTTGCCAGGATAGCTTGGTTCTCGATCGGGGCGGCGGTTCGATCGGGAAAAATTCGGCAAACTGATTTCCGTCCAAACCCATTGCTTCAGCGTAGCGCTTGATCAAACCCTGAGTGTAGACGGGTTCGGGAAGTTGGTCGAGTTGACCGTCCTCGATTGCTTGTAGCAGATTCCGCCGAATCATTGTTACCACGGCTACTTTGTCCAAACAAATCGACTGCTGTTCGCGGTACTGACGGAGTTTAGTTCCAATTTCCGCTAGCTTCTTCTGAGCTGTTTCTGGCTCTTGGGAGTGCAGTTTCTGCTTAGTTGTTTTGAAGAATAAAAACAATAAATTCTTTGTCATATGCTGTGCTCCTGGGAATTTACTGGCACGCTTATTGATGTTAGGTTGACTAGATTCCATAAATAAATAATTTCCGCATCTTCTAGGGGTCGGCAGCAGCCTGGTGCCAATATTGGCGAACCGGGCCGCTGCAATTGAATCGGGCCAATGGCTGTGCGGTGCAGGCGCACCACGGGATATCCCAACAGCTCGGCTGTTCGCCGAATCTGTCGGTTTCTGCCTTCTGATAGAATTACTTCTAACAGAGTTTGGTCTTGCGCGCGATCGATAACTTTAACTTTCGCGGGCAAAGTTTTTCTGCCGGACAAGATGATGCCCTGACGCCACGTTTGTAGTATGGGTTCCGGGGGATCGCCGCTCACCCAAACCTGATAAGTTTTGGCGATCGAGTGACGCGGATGGGTCAAACAAAATGTCAGCTTACCATCATTGGTGAGCAAGAGGGCGCCGGTGGAATCTGCATCTAAGCGTCCTACGGGGTGGATGCCTTGACCGGATCGCAGTTGTGGTGGCAGCAAGTCAAGAACTTTCGATCGGGCCCTTGGATCGCTGCAAGTAGAAACTACGCCTGCCGGTTTGTTGAGCAACAGATATACCTGTGCGGGTCGATCCGTTGGTTTCACCGGGACTCCATCGACTTGGATGAGATCGCGATCGGGATTCGCTTTTTCTCCTAAGCGAACAATATTGCCATTAACTCGGACTCGTCCAGCTACAATCATCTGTTCTGCAAGACGACGAGAGGCAATGCCCCACTGGGCGAGGATTTTTTGCAGCCTTTCATCAGACATGACGGGAGTGTGGAAATCCCCAACGAGCCAGCGGTGGGGAGGAAACACGACACGGTTAATTGATTAACCGTACTAGCAATGCTCAATTCCTGATTGGGAATAAATTATAATGCTGACCAATTATTACAGGACGCCCGGCCTGGCACAGATTGTCCTTGTGCCCGGTGCAGATTGTCCTGATGGCATTACCCTGAATGCTGTGCAAAAACTACGACGAAAAGACTCGCGGCAGGCACAGGTTTGCACCGTTGGTTTGCGGCTGGTTTGAAAGGTGTGGGTCTGACCCGACCATAAACCAACACTACCATAAATCCCGTACTCCTGGTTAAATTTATACGCTCGATCGCGAATTTTTCATCGGGATCGCACAACTCGTGAACTACCCAAAGATCCCAAGGGGACAAAGGTGAGAATTTTTCTGCTTCTGGCGTGGCTGATGCCAGATTTCTGCTTGATTTTGGAGTGAATCGGACTTGTGTTCATCAACCCGGTTTCTCAGGAAAATCAGAGGTTGACGGCGATATATCTGTGCAGAAACCGGGTTTTTGAGATTGGATGTGCAAGCTCTAGTTAAATTTCTGTGCTTGAATATTAAGGTTTATATTCTGAAATTGTTTATGACTGTCGATCGAAACTCTCTTCAATTTGACAATAGAGATGGCGCTGCTGGCTCTGGTGGGACTGTTAATCTCGGCGAGGAACCGGGGAGACCTTCGCCGAGTCAAGGCAGCCGGATCGCGAGCGCGGTGCTGTCTCCGGCGGTGCAGTTGTGGCTGCGATCGCAAGTTCAGCACGTGGACGAGTTGAAGGTGAAAATTGAGGGGAGCGATCGACAAATCTTCAGCGGTGCGATCCCCAAAGTCACCGCTGCCGCGATCGGTGCTGTGTATAAAGGACTACACCTAACTGAAGTTGCCATAGAGGGCTGCGGCATTCGCATCAACCTCGGTCAAGCTCTCAAAGGCCAACCCCTGCGCCTCCTGGAATCCGTTCCCGTGGCAGGCGTTTTGAGGGTCAGCCAAGCGGATTTGAATGCGTCGCTGAAAGCGCCTTTGCTGGCTGATGCTTTGAGCGAATTTTTGCTGCCTATGCTGCCACTAACAGATAGGGAAAAGTCGCTGAAGTTGCAAAATTCGCAGATTGTAATTGAGGCGGGTTTGTTGACGCTTTCGGCGGCAATTTTGCGCGCTGGCGGTAGGCAAATTCCTTTGGTATTGCGGACTGGTTTGCGGATAGCCAGCGGTCGCGAATTGATGTTTGAATCACCAGAAATCGAACTCGATGGAGAATTAAAGAGCAGTGATTTCAATGGTTTTCAAATTGATTTTGGGCCGGAAGTTGAGATAGAAGAATTGATTTTGAGTCCGGGGGAGATGGTTTGTCGGGGAGGAATTAGAGTTTTGCCTTAGTTAGTTGACTGTTGACAGTTGACAGTTGACAGTTGACAGTTGACAGTTGACAGTTGACAGTTGACAGTTGACAGTTGACAGTTGACAGTTGGCTTTAACCTGGTTCTTCGGTAGATCCTGGGAATACATACCCAATGCCCAATGCCCAATTCCCAATTCCCAATTCCCAATTCCCAATGCCCAATGCCCAATTCCCAAGGCCCAATTCCCAATTCCCAATTCCCAATTCCCAATTCCCAATTCCCAATTCCCAATTCCCAATGCCCAATTCCCCATTCCCAATGCCCAATGCCCAATGCCCAATGCCCAATGCCCAATTCCCAATTCCCAATTCCCAATTACCGATTAATTAAAAAAGAGTCGATCGCGGGCAACAGTAAAGTGACAAAATAGTAGACTAACGGCGCGGTAAAAACATAACTGTCGGTGCGATCGAGAATGCCGCCGTGACCGGGGATCAACTGTCCCGAATCCTTAACGCCGGCGTCTCGCTTCATCATCGACTCAGTTAAATCTCCCAACAGGCTAGCAACCCCAATCAACAGACCAAAAGCAGCCCCAGTATACTGCCACCCCGGCCAGTGTAAATACCAAGAACCAGCGACTGCCACGGTGATGCTGCCACAAACTCCAAATACGGCACCTTCAACGGTTTTTTTGGGGCTGATGTGGGATAGGCTAGTGCGGCCGAAGAATTTGCCGACAAAATAAGCCCCAATGTCAGCGGCCCAGATACAGAAGAAAGCCAGCAGCAGCGAAGTCAATCCTAAAGATATATGGCTGGAAGTTGTCCAAGACGGCGGCGAGGAAATGTTAACGGGCAAATTGCTTGCTACTGCTTGCGAAAGTTGGGTTGTAGCAAGATTGCCGGGGTCGAGGCCGACTCGCAGCCGTACCCAATAGCTGGGCAAATAACCGCCGTAGAACAATCCTAAAACTGAGGAGGCAATATCGGCGATCGTCGATAATTTAGGTTGGAATAACAGGTAGAAACAAATTAAGGTTCCCGCTAAGGGGAACATGGCATCTACGAGTTCCGGTGCTAGGGCGGCAGTAATTAATAGCCCTTGACTGACGGCTAAGGTAGTTTTGGCAGCGGGTGCAATACCTTTAGCCCTGGCTAATTGAAAATATTCCAATTGCCCTAGGTAGACGATGACTCCAAAGCCGACGGTGAAGTACCATCCGCCCATAATAATCATTCCCAAAGCAAGGGCGATCGCAACTATTCCACTCAGGATACGAGACCAAGGCATAAAATGAATTTCTCTTGCAGACGGCGGTGGATCATTCGATTTTGGATTTTGGATTTTGGATTTTGGATTTGAGATTTTGGATTTTTCTAGAGCACGAGTTGATCCCTTGCACAACTAACCCCCATCCCCCATCGGTCATCCAATATCTCAAGTCAGGCGGTCAATCCAGCTATGGTGGCCCCTATTCTTAAGTATGAAGGTTAATTGAACGTAAAAAAGGTTAAGAATTACATTTAGGAATGGGCATAGGGCATAGGGCATGGGGCATTGGGTATGTATTCCCAGGATCTGCCGAGGAACCAGGTTAAAGTTAACTGTCAACTGTCAACTGTCAACTGTCAACTGTCAACTGTCAACTGTCAACTGTCAACTAACTTCTAATCCAGCTTTTCGCCGCTGAGAATAAATATGGGATTGACGGCGGCAAAGGTTTGACTGAGGCCGCGAGTCTCCAAGCGGTTGACGGCGGACTGGACTACTTCAATGTTGCGGACTTGTAACTCGGCGAACCCTTCGGAAAGGGCGTAAAGATTCTCTAAATTCGATGCTGTGGCGACAACTCTACCGTGGGGTTGCAAGTACCGCCAGACTTCTTGGAGAATGGCTTTAATGGGGCGACCTCCTTCGATGCAGACTCTGTGGGGGGGTTGGGGCAGGTTTTCCAGGCATTCCGGGGCACTGCCTTCTATGACTTCTACGTTGTCGAGATCGAATCGATCGCAATTTCTGCGAATCAAGCTTGCTACTTCTTCGTCCCTTTCGACGGCGATAATCCGACCTTTGGGACACAGCAAACCTGTTTCTACGGCGATCGTACCAGTACCTGCACCGATGTCCCACACGACTGAATCTGCTTGCAGCCGCAGGTGGGAGATTAACAGCAGTCGGACTTCTCGCTTACTCATGGGAATTCCCGGTAAACGTTCAAATAAGTCATCCGGGATGCCTGGAGTGACGTAGGGCCAAAGCATAGTTATATTTTTGATTTTTGATTTTTGAGTGAAGCAAGACCGAAGTTGGAACTCGCGGAAGAAGTAGAAATTCTCCCAATTTCCTCCAAGCCTTAATATTTACTGTCGCACAACCTTGAGAGTTTGGAGGTTGGGATCGCTACAACCTGTGATTTTGCCACCGGCGGCAAGGATTTGTTGCAGGTAGTCAACGGCTGCTGGGGTAATGATTTCACCGGGCATCAGGACTGGTATTCCTGGGGGATAGGGACAGATGAGTTCGGCGCACAGGCGATCGACTGCTTTGTCTGCAGGTACTGTTTCCGCTGGGAAAAAGAAGGCCTCGCGGGGGGAAAGGAGAGGGGGAGAGGGGGAGAGTGCGAGAGTGGGAGATTGGGCAAATCTTCCATCGGACATCGGACTTCTTATCTCGGACTTCTTCTTTCGGACTTCTTCCTTCTTCCTGACATCCGTTACATCCGTTACAGAATCCGTTGCCGAACTTTCTTCTTCCTTCTTCCTTCTTGCTTCTAAAAAAGTACAAGCTTTAACTAAATTGTCAATATCTAATTCTGTATTTCCCAAGCTGATAATAAATGTTAAATGTTGCGGCATGGGAAGTTCTGCGGTGACGGCAAGTTGAGAGTGCAGAATTTCATCTGCTGCAAATCCTGTGATTCCTAAATCTGATACTTTTACTGTTAGCCTGGTGCGGTCTAATGCTGCAAAACCAGGTGTATTTAACGGTTCTAAAACAGATAAGCCTGGAATTTGACTGATGCGCGATCGCGCTTTTTCGGCTAGCTGTAAAGTTTGCGCCATTAACTCTTTGCCGTGGAGTGCGATTTGTTGGCGGGCTGCGTCTAGGGATGCTAATAGTATGTAACTCGGACTGGTAGATTGTACTAACTGCAATGCTCTATTTAATTTTTGGATATCTATGCGATCGCCCTTGACGTGCAGCATCGATGCTTGTGTCATTGCACCGAGGGTTTTGTGGATTGATTGTACTGTTAAATCTGCACCGGCTGATAGTGCCGATTCTGGCAAGTTTGGATGAAAGTTAAAGTGCGCGCCGTGGGCTTCGTCTACTAATAACGGTATGTTGTATTGATGGGTAATTTGGGCGATCGCCCGCAAATTCCCGCAGACGCCGTGATAGGTTGGGTAAACCATCATTACTGCTTTGGCGTCGGGATGTTGTTCTAATGCGGAGGCTGTCGCTTCTGGGGTGATGCTGTTGGCAATATCCCAATCCGGGTTGTACTCTGGATTGACAAAAATTGGAATTGCACCGGATAAAATTAAACCAGAAATTGCCGAGGAGTGGATATTTCGAGGTAGGATAATTTTATCGCCAGGGCCGCAAGTCGCTAAGATGGCCGCGATAATACCGCAAGTCGAACCGTTGGCCAAAAACCGAGTTGATTTTGCTCCAAAAGCTTCTGCGGCTAAGTCTTGAGCTTCAGCAATTGCACCTTCTGGATTAAAGAGATTATCTAATTCCGGCAATTCCGGCAAATCCGATCGAAATACTGCCGCACCGAATAAGTCAATTAGGGGTTGAGAGATTCCTTGTCCGCGTTTATGTCCGGGGGCGTAGAATGGGGCGTGCGGGTGATTTGTGCGATCGCGCAAAGCATCTAATAGGGGAGTTCTTGTTTGAGAGTTTGCTGGTGACACGATTAATCTTGATTGCTGTATTTGATATCTAAGTAGAGCGATATGAAAAAACCATAATATCTTGTAGGGACGGGCCCGGCCAGTACCTTTACTCTCAGGCAGTTTCTTGCTTTCCTCACGCGCCCTCCCCATCTAATGTTTATTTGTAACCACCTACTTAGTTTAATGCTAAAGGCATAAATTTATGCGAAACTAACAGTTAATTATAGCTATTTAGATAGATGTTATCGCTGGAATCTTGAGTTTAAAATTATGATATAAAACCATACCACAACTCGGTTAATTTTGTAGAAAAATATAGCTAGAAGTGGCGACAAAATGTTTTTGGAACATCTCTATTAGCGAGCAAAACACTAACATGATTTTTCCCAACCCTAGTCCATTTCCCGGCCCGCAGATTCCCAGTACCGAACCGGGGCTGCCGACTATACCCGCATCGCCACCAGTGCCGGGCCCAGTACCCGAACCGATTCCCGGCTTTGTACCGGAACCCGTACCTGCGCCAATTCCGCAGCCAATTCCCGAACCGGTGCCGGAAACTGTACCCTCTCCCATTCCTCAGACAGTGCCGGAACCTATTCCTCAGACAATCCCTGAACCTGTTTAAATTATGTTTTAGTCGAGCGCAAAATTTAAGATTGTTTGTCAGGTCGATCGCAAAAACCGGCTTTCTCCAAAGTCCCCAATCTTTTTGATGAATATCAGACTTGAAAAAACTCGGTTTTTGCGTAGATTATCGATTACTTGAAGTTGAGCGCAGTCTCTTTACAAAGGTCAACAGCACCCAAAGCAGTCCATTTGCCGTCCTCGTATTCGGCCATGACATCAAAAACACAGCCCGCATCCGAACCCTCGTAGTCAGCTCGATCCCACTCAAAATCTGCCTTTTCCCGATCGGCAATCGGGGCCGGCAACTCGTTTTTTCCCCAAGCCTCCTTATCGGGAGGAGACATATAGACGGCTGTCATCGTCTTGCCGCTGTTGTTAATCACCGAAATTGTGACCGTCTGAGCGAAAACGCTAGCTGCTGTGAGCGCTAACAGAGGCAGCGACAGCCCCGCAGCCATCGTTACTTTGCTTAACCACTGGTTAACCATTGAGCCATCTACCTCAAGTTGTATATTTATTCAAGCTTAGCTCTAGAAGTTAGAAGGCACAAGTCAGATATATTGCTATTCCTTATGATATTTTGAAACAGTGATATGTTTCTAAATAGCTATGCTTACTGCCGGAATTGTCGGACTGCCTAATGTTGGCAAATCTACTTTGTTTAATGCTCTGGTTGCTAATGCCAAGGCGACTGCTGCTAATTTTCCTTTTTGTACGATCGAGCCAAATACGGGTATCGTGGCAGTGCCAGACGAACGGTTGAAGGTGCTGAGCAATATTTCCAATTCGGCGCAAACTGTGCCGACGCGGATGGAGTTTGTGGATATTGCGGGTTTGGTGAAGGGGGCGAGTCAGGGGGAAGGACTGGGAAATCAGTTTTTGTCTCACATTCGGGCTGTAGATGCGATCGTCCATGTTGTCCGCTGTTTTGACAATGATGATATTATTCACGTTGCCGGTTCTGTCGATCCCCAGCGAGATATTGACATTATCAATCTCGAATTAATTTTAGCAGACTTAGCTCAAATTGAACGCCGGCTCGATCGCACTCGCAAGCTGGCCCGCAACAATAAGGAAGCTCAGGCAGAAGTGGATGTACTCGAAAAATTAGTCGCCGTTTTGAATGCGGGCAAACCAGCGCGGCAGTACAATTTCACCGATGAAGAAGCTGAATTAGTTAAAGGTTTGGAATTACTCACCAACAAACCAATTATCTATGCTGCTAACGTGTCTGATGACGATTTAGCAACGGGAAATAACTATGTCGAACAAGTGCGGGAAGTAGCAGAAGCAGAAAAGGCTAAGGTTGTCATAGTTTCGGCGCAAGTTGAGTCAGAATTGGTGGAGTTATCCGAGGAAGAACGAACGGATTTCCTAGAATCTCTGGGGGTAAAAGAAGGTGGCTTGAAATCTCTGATTCGAGCTACTTATGAATTATTGGGTTTGCGGACTTATTTTACTAGCGGCCCGAAGGAAACTCGCGCTTGGACAATTATCGCGGGAATGTTAGCACCGCAAGCTGCGGGGGTGATTCACTCTGATTTTGAACGGGGATTCATCCGGGCCGAAACTGTAGCATATGAAGATTTGGTTGCTACGGGCGCGATGAATGCGGCTAAGGAAAAAGGCTTAGTTCGCAGTGAAGGTAAAGAGTATGTTGTACAAGAGGGGGATGTGCTGTTGTTCCGATTTAATGTTTAGCTTTTTTAAGGAGATGGCCGCATGAAAATCGACATCTTTTCGCTGGCAATTGCTTGGCTGGTTACTTCAGTGAGCTTTTTTATAATTTCCAAGCTGCCCATCGGGGTAGATATTGACAGTTTTGGAAAAGCGATGATTTCGGCGGCGGTTTTTGGATTGCTGAATGCTTTTGTGCGGCCTATTTTTGTTGGAAATGTTGAACCCTTTGCGTTGCCAACTTATAGCTTGTTTGCGATTGTTATCAACGCTGCTATGTTTGGATTGGCGGCTTGGCTAGTCGAAGGATTTCGGTTGCGGTGGGGAATTTGGAGTGCAATGCTTGGGGCGATCGCCCTCGGTTTTATTAACTCTCTTCTCTATGACGTGTTGGATAAGCTGCCAAATGTACGGTAGATCAAGGTAACGCGCGGGCGGAAGGAAGGGGCGGGTTTATTCATCCTGTTAGTTATCGCCAATATTTCAGGTGAAACCCGCCCCGACGGCAAATATTTTAGGTTTAATTCCCCCATATCAGGTATTTATTTTTTGGTATGGGTTGAGTTATTAGCCTTCGCAGTAGTCGATAAATTTGTCTGGAACTAGGCGCAATTCGCCCGATCGAAAGCGATCGATAGGTATCCAAAATGCAGTATGTTCCCCATCTCCGTCTGCAAAATCCAGACTATCCAATTGATAAAATTTGGAATCGACAAAATCGCACTGGTATAGTTGTATTAATTCATGTCCGGCTTTGCCATTATAAACAAAGAAGTTTTCCAAACAAGCCAAATATTTGATATTTGTTAACTCGGCTTTAATTTCTTCTTGAAACTCTCTTTGCAAAGCGTCGATGCTGTGTTCTCCGAATTCTATGCCACCGCCCAGAGCTCGGTAAAATGTGTCTTGTTTGACCGCATCTTCGCATTCTGACACGAAGATGCGATCGCCCGATCGAATTAATCCTAAAACAATTACGCGAACTTTACCTTTTTGCATAATTAGTTATCAGTCATTAGTCATCAGTCATTAGTGATCAGTTAACTGGTTCCTAGGCTCTGCCTAGGAATCAATGTCCAGAGGCTCTGCCTCGCTTTCGGAGCAGCAAAATAGGAGGCAGAGCCTGCGGATATGTGTTACCAGGCAGAGCCTAGTAACGAGTAGAATCCGCCCCTAATGAGTAATCACTAATGACTAATTATCAGCAGCAAAACCCTCTCTGCTCCTCCTATTTTCAATTGGCCAGTCTATATTTTCACCGCCGATAATTAGTTTTTCAATCGTTACGAATTCTTTGCTGAGTTGCTGGAAAACATTAATCAAAACATCGAGGCCAATTGCGTCGCTAGTGCCCAAATCAAACCAGCAGCGAGCCCAAGAACCTTGATACTCCATTTCTCCCATATTGTGCATCAAAGCCATCATGCTTTGGTCGGCTAGATTAACATCGTAATTCATATCACTGATGTCTAAGCCTTCATCTTGAACTTGCAAATTTTCCGCATTAAATCCTCCGAGTTTTCCCAAGAAAAACCAAGAGTCAAACACTTCTTCAACATACTGTTTTTCACCGTTTGAAGGCACGTTGCTGAACTTCAGCCAAATCCAGAGGTCAAAGGGGTTAAACTCGCGAAACTCTACTTGCATCAATTTTTTCAAAGAAAGGGAATGGAATTGCAGGAATGGGATTGCAGGAGAGAGGAAAAGTGGGAGAGAGGGAGACAGAGAAAATTTTCCTCCTGACTCCTGACTTCTGACTTCCCCTCTGACTCTTTTTATAGTGGTGGTAAGGCGGCCGGCCCCCAGACTCCATCTGCATCTCTGATTTTATCGCGCATCGGGTCACAGTCGCGAGATTTGCTGTCGAGACGGTTGCGGGTTCTGCACTGCTGAAAGAAGATTTCTGCTACTAAACTGCGCGGCAGTTGGTCGGGTTTTGCTAAGGCTGCCTCGAAGTTTTTGCGGGCTTCCTCAAGTAAGGTTTTGTTGCTGTCTTTTCCCTGGGATTGGGAAAACAAGATTTGTGCTTTTAGATAGAGAACTTCTGGATTGTTGGGCGTTTCTGCTAGGGATTTGTTGGCAAACTCTAAAGCGCGATCGTACTTTTTCAAGTCTCGATAGCCTACTGCCATGCCGCGATAAGCTAAGTAGCGGGGAGAGGCTTTTTGTTCGAGTCTTTGAATTGCTTCGTTGGGGTTGGAAAAGGGCAGGTTTGTGGCTAGCATTAAGTCCATGTAGCCTTTGATCAGGTTTAGTTCTGGGTCGTTGGGCGCTATTTTGTCGGCGGCCTCTAGGTATTGAAATACTACTCGCAATTTACTCAAAGCTTGGGGCGCGCCTTTGGCTGTTCCTTCTTTGGCTATAATGTTCGCCCCTTCTAGAAAGTGACCTGCTGCTGTGTAAATATTGCCGCGCAAGGGATTAGTTTTAGTCAAGTTTTCGCCGACTTCGCGGGTTTTTTGCGCGTAGGAATTCATCGAGTTGAAGTCTTTTTCGATGTAGGATAGGGAGGCGGCCATCGCATAGGCTAGCGGCTCGTTTGGTTCGGCTGATAGTGCTTGTTGAACTTGAGTTTTTGCTTGTTTGTAGTTTCCTTGCTGAAACATTGTTTTGAAAGCGGTTTCGGTGTTGGGCCCGATCGCCTGCGGGTTGCTGCTGCGAAAGGGATCGCCCGCTACTGCTGAGTTAATGCAGATGCTGAGGGCGATCGCTGCTGCACTGGCGATCGCCCGCACTGTCTGTTTAGAACTTAACATTTGCTTGCCCACCGATGCTAAAGGGGTTTTCGTCATCGTCAATTCTCTCAATGTAATATACTGTAAACTAGAAACAAGAGAGTTAAATTTTCAGACTTTCGGGCCGCGGTCAAAAAAAGAGTTAAATTTGCTTGATTTTTTGTGGTTGTTGATGTATATTTTAATAATGGGACTGTGACTTGTAATATATTGACGGACAGATTTCCATTATTAAAATATACCATGAAAAAACAGAAAAATCAAACGCCACTTCTGAAAAAAAAAGGAAATTTTTGTTAAGATTTATGTAAAATAATTGTGTGCGATCGACCCCAGCCAAAAACCGCCTTAACTATCAATAGCACAACCCGAAGTTACCCGCTCCCACAATAACTATTTTTCTGATTGTTAACTGTTAACTGTTAACTGTTAACTGTTAACTGTTAACTGCCAACTGCCAACTGCCAACTAACAACTGCCGTTAATGCTTTATCTAAAAAACTTAGTATATCATCCTACCGCCTGTCCGAATCCTATTCTGAAAAATATTAACTTAGAACTGCCCTCGCAGCAAATGGGGCTGATTGTGGGTCGCAGCGGTTCAGGCAAAAGTACGCTATTAGAAATATTAGCAGGTTTAGCCGAAAAAACTAGCGGCGACATCCGTTGGCGGGAACAAGAATTAACACCGGAACACTTGCAACAGTTAGGAGGGTTAGTGTTTCAGTTTCCAGAAAGGCATTTTTGCGGTGGCACAATTTTAGAAGAATTGCGGTTGGGGCATCCTGAATTGGGACAAGAACAAATTAACTCAGCAATGGCAGAAGTGGGACTCGGACATTTGCCGCTGCGCGCTTCCCCCCACGCTTTGAGCGGGGGCCAACAGCGCAGGGTTGCCCTGGCAGTGCAGCTAATTCGGCAGCCGCATTTGCTACTTTTGGACGAACCGACGGCGGGTTTGGATTGGTCGATGCGGCGGCAGTTGGTAAGCTTGTTGAGTAAGTTGAAAAGTCACTGGACTTTGTTGATTGTTACTCACGATGCTAGCGATTTGTTGAGCGTTGCTGACCGATTTTGGACTCTAAACCACGGGGATTTGCAGGAGGTCGATCGGGCTAAATTAGAAGCTAAGGAAACGAGTTTTGTTAGTCATTAGTCATTAGTCATTAGTGATTAGTCATTAGTCATTAGTCATTAGTCATTAGTTATTAGTTATTAGTTATTAGTGATTAAGCTGTTCTGCATTTAAATTGTCTGTCAAAAAACAATCTAACTCTTGTGGGGAGTAGGGGTTGGGCGTCCCGCCCGCCCTGAATATGCAATTTAAAGGCGCAACAGCTTAGTCATTAGTCATTAGTTAGTGCGGGCGGGTCTATCGCATTATGAAGCATTTTTAAGTGCAGAGAATTTGCAGAGCTTACAAAAGAGTGGGAAGAGAAGATGAATCAGATTACAATGCCTGTGTTGCCCCAGATGAACGAGTTGTGGCAAAAAACGCTGAATTGGCAGCCGGATGAGTCGCAGCAACAACAATTTCAGCGGCTTTACGAGTTAATTGTCGAGGGCAATCGCTCCTTGAATTTAACTCGAATTACTGAGCCGATGGAGTTTTGGGAAAAACATTTGTGGGATTCTCTGCGGGGAATTGCGAAACTGCTGCCAGCTAATCACAATTCGGCGGAAAATCCCGAATTTGCCGCCGAGTCGGTGCAGAAAGCGATCGATATCGGGACAGGTGGGGGTTTTCCGGGTCTGCCGATCGCGATCGCCCTGCCGCAACTATCAGTTACTTTGCTCGATTCTACGCGCAAAAAAATTACTTTTCTGGAAACAGTTGTGCCGTCTTTAGGGATAGAAAATGCTGCAACTTTGTTGGGCCGAGCCGATGAAATTGCCCGACAGCCGCAGCACAAACAAGCTTATGATTTAGCGGTTCTCAGAGCAGTGGGAGCCGCTCCTCTCTGCGCTAAATGCGCGCTGCCCCTGCTGAAAAATGGCGGTTTGGCTGTACTTTACCGTGGGAATTGGACGGTGGAGGAAGAAACGGAGTTGCAAAGGGCGATCGAGCATTTGGGCGGCACCGTTGAGTCAGTAGAAGCATTCACAACGCCCACGAGTCAGGGTGCGCGGCACTGCGTTTACTTGCGGAAAGTTGTACAGCAGTTCGAGCGTCCCGTGCGCTAGTAGGGACACGGCACTGCCGTGTCCTGTATTTCATCGGCCGTGTCCTGTATTTCATCTAATTGAAAACTACCCGATCGCCTTTTCGTAGCGCTGGTTAATTTCCGCCCAGTTAACCACATTCCACCAGGCTTTCAAATAGTCGCCGCGCAAATTTTGGTATTTGAGATAATAAGCGTGTTCCCAAACATCGTTGCCCATAATTGGATAATTTCCCTGCATGAAAGGAGTGTCTTGATTGGGAGTAGTTGCAATCTCAAGTTTGCCGGCTTTTGTGCGGACTAGCCAAACCCAACCACTGCCAAAACGCTTTGTACCTGCATCATTGAATTTTTCTTTAAAAGCGTCAAAACTGCCGAAAGTTTGCTTAATTGCTGTGGCAATTTCCCCTGTGGGTTCGCCACCACCATTGGGACTCATGATTTTCCAATACATATTGTGATTTAAGTGTGCGCCGCCGTTATTGCGAACAGCCGTGCGAATATCTTCCGGCACTTTACTCAAGTCTCGCAGCATATTTTCCGCACTCACGTTTTTTAGTTGCGGGTATTTGCTGATAGCCTCGTTGAGGTTTTTAATGTAAGCGGCGTGGTGTTTGTCGTGGTGAAATTGCATTGTCCGCGCATCGATGTGCGGTTCTAAAGCATTGTATTCGTAGGGCAGAGGTGGCAGTGTAAAAGGCCCCGGAGTTTGGGCTATTTTTGGGCTTTCTGCAGTTGGACTTGGTTGCGTTAAATTATTCCCTGATGCTTGGCAAGCACCTCCGGTAATAGCTCCGACGCTGGCAGTCAGCAAATACAAGAAATCTCGGCGTTTGAGAGTCATAAAAAGTACCTAAGTGAATTATTAACTGTTTTATCTCAGATTGAAGCAAAATGGGAGTGAGTTGAGAAAAAAAGTTGTATCGCCCGAATGGATGAGACGGATGGGCGATGGTTGTGAGAGTTTCTCAAGTCTACGCTAATGGTGTGTGCGTAAGTAAATCTCGCGTGCTCCGGCTAACCAACCCGGTTTCTCTGTCGAAACCGGGTTTTTTTGCGATTATTCTTGGGACAAACGCTGGATGGCTTCGCCTCCAAAAAGCCGATCGGCTGCTTGGAGAATACCGGGAATTTTAGCAGCGTGGGGACTGTGGGCTAGGCAGCGGCGCAAGTCTAATTCATGGAGGCGATGGCGTTCCGCCCCGCAAGCTACGGCTTTTTGGCCGGGGAACCAGTGGCCCGCATTACCTAAAAGGTTGTAGCGCATCTTGCAATAGTCGATCGTATCGTAAGCCTGCGCCAAATTCCACAGCCACAGAATCACATAAATATTAATACCTCCGGGAGTATTTTCGATAGTTGGTAAACCGACGTGCCAAGTCTTAAACCAATCTTCTCCTAATTTATCAATTGCTGCTTTTTCTAATTTTTCTAATATCGGTGGCAATATTTCATCGGCTCTATCTAACAATTCTACAGTTTTCAGATGCTCGTTAAAATCTTCAGGTTTTGCTGCGCCCAAACTCAAAGTGTGTACTTGCGGATGCGACAAACAAAACAAATCATTAAACACCATCGGACTCAACGGAGAACACAAGTCTACCAATTTTTGCGGCGGGCTGTAAAGTTGACCGCCTTTGTCGGAAGGACTGATAATAAAAACGCCCATATCGTGACGTTTAGCAGCTTCAATAGCTGGCCAATTACTTTGATTGATGTAGTACCAGTGCAAGTTAAGATAATCAAATTGATTAGTTTCAATTGTTTTGACAATCACATCCGTCGGGCCGTGAGTGGAAAAACCAATAAACCTAACTTTCCCTTCTGCTTGCAACTTTCTCGCCACATCCATGCAGCCGCCCGGACGCATAGAATCCTCTAGCAATTCCCACGTATTAATGCCGTGCAGCGACAGTAAATCCACGTATTCTAGTTGCAAATAAGCTAAGGATTTATCAAAGTCTTCGCGGAAGTCTTGCGAGTTTGGTTTGGGGCTAACTTTCGTTTGCACTATCAACTTTTCGCGGGGAAATTTCGGGAAAATCCACCCCAGTTGCATTTCGGAAGTGCCGTAACCGCGAGCTGTTTCTATGTGATTTATGCCACATTCAATCGAGTAGCTAATCGTCGCTTCTAGATTTTGTTGATTGTCTGAGGGAATTTCATTGGCTGGCACGTCTTGCCATTTATACTGATATCTCATGCCACCGCAGGAAAAGACGGGCATGGATAATTCTGTGCGACCGAATCTGCGATATTGCATCATAAACAGTTGACAGTTGACAGTTGACAGTTGACAGTTGACAGTTGACAGTTGACAGATGAATCGCGTGGTTTTTAGGATGGAGATTTATAAACCACCCTAAAAATATTCCTCCGTCATACAGGAGTTTAAACCCCTGAATTTTGACAATCAAAGTCAAGGTAAGCCCAAGTGCATTTAAATTGTATAGTCAAATTTAAGAAAAGTCTTGTGGGGAGTAGGGGTTGGACCAGAAAGCCCGCCCTAAAAATACAATTTAGATGCCCTACAGCTTAACTCCCATATTGCAGCATTCTCCTGAACAGGCAAGATGCCTGTTCCACAAAGAGTTTTTGACCGCCAGTGGGCAGTTTTGACTATTTAGAAATCTCCCGTACTACGGGTTTTCCGTCTTGGATTTCCCCGACTAAAACCAAATCGGTACAGTCTACAAACAAACCATTTTCTAACACACCGGGAATGTTATTCAAGCTTTTTTCCATTTCTCCGGGGTTGGCAATGTCATCAAATTTGACATCTATTACCATATTACCTTGATCGGTAATTACGGGGCCTGCTTTTTTCACACCCATGCGGAGTTCGGGTTGGCCACCCAATTTTTCAATGGCGCGCATCACTGGTGTTAATGCCATCGGTATAACTTCGATGGGCACGCGAAAAGTCGAACCCAATTTATCTACGATTTTGGAACTGTCAACTACTACAATAAATTGAGTGGCGAGGTAATCGACTACTTTTTCGCGGGTGTGGGCTGCGCCGCCACCTTTAATTAAGTTGAGGTGGGGATCTACTTCATCAGCGCCGTCAATAGCCACATCAATTCTGTCAATTTCATCTAGTGTTGTCAGGGGTACTCCGTACTGTTTGGCTAACACTTCTGATTGAAAAGATGTCGGAACTCCTTTGATGTCTTTGAGTTGACCGGATTTTATGCGATCGCCCAATGCTTGAATAGTATAAGCTGTAGTTGACCCGGTGCCGAGTCCGACAATCATACCAGATTTTACGCGATCGGCTGCAGCAAAGCCGACTTGCTGTTTCATCAATTTTACGGGATCTTGTTCTGTGGTCATGTTCGGTACTCCTTAATAGTTTTAAGATTATACCATTTATTATGGATTTATTTAACCGCAGAGAGCGCAGAGAACGCAGAGAGGAAGAAGAAGAAGAGAGGGAACTCGCAAATTATTTCAAGTGGGAACTTCTCTCTTTTTTCTCTGCGCCCTCTGCGTCCTCTGCGGTTAAATAAAAAAAATCTAGTTCACAAATCGGTGGATAATTGCCACAATGAAAATCGGCTTTCTCGATACCTACACTTGGGATTACAATATTGAAACTCCTTACTGCAAACCTTTGGGTGGCACTCAGTCGGCTATTTGTTACTTAGCTGAGGCGTTGGCTGCACAGGGAAATGAGGTATTTTTGCTCAACAATACTTCCGAGTCGGGGATGTGGCGCGGCGTTGATTGCAGGCGCAGGGTGGGGGACAAATCTAATTTAGAATTGCTGCGATCGCTCGATTTTTTAGTTATAGTCAATATAGTCGGCAAAGCGCTGGAAATCAAACCGCTTTTGGGGCATCGAACTAAGTTAATTTTGTGGATTCATAACGAACCGGGCTTTGTATTCCTCGAAAATTTTAAGAATGAGCGAGAAATCAATGCTTGCGATGCCTTTGTATTTGTCAGCGACTGGCAACGCGAGCAATTTCATCGGCGCTTTGGGATTGACTCTAATCGCAGTTGTGTTTTAAGAAATGCGATCGCACCTTGTTTTGCTAACATTTTCGACGATAATATTTCTATCCTCTCTCATAAATCTCGACCGCCCATTCTAGCTTACACCAGCACTCCATTTCGCGGACTCGATATTTTGTTAAAAGTCTTTCCCGAAATTCGTCAAGCTGTCCCCGGAACCAGATTAAAAGTATTTTCAAGCATGAAAGTACACCAAATAGACGACAATGATAACCAGCTTTTTTTCGGTCAACTTTACCGCCAGTGTCAGGAAACAGAAGGCGTGGAGTACGTCGGTTCCGTACCGCAACCCGAACTCGTCCGGCAACTGCGTTCAGTGGCGGTTTTAGCTTACCCGAATACCTATTTGGAAACCTCATCTATTGCCGTGATGGAGGCGATGGCCTGCGGTTGCCGGATTGTGACGAGTGAATTGGCAGCTTTGCCGGAAACAACTGCTGGCTTTGCCCGTCTAGTTTCAATGTCAGGCGTGGAAAATTTTGCATCGATAACTAATTGGAAGCGGGCGGGCAACGCAGATTGGGAGGGATATACAAGGCGGTTTTTAGAGGCGATAGTCGGAGTTTTAAATGAGAACCTGGGTGCGGGCAGCGCCACTGCTGAAAATCATTTAAGACAGCAGGTAGAATATATAAATCAAGGGTGTACTTGGTCTGTACGTTCCCGAAAGTGGGTAGAATGGCTGAATAGTATTAGTGTAAAACCTGTAAGAGTGGCAGAGCAAATGATCGGGAATTCTTTAGTAGGTTTAGAGGCAGTGAGAGATTATTTTCAAAAGGGAAATTGGCGGAAAGATCAGGGTGATCTCGGTGGCGCTATCGAGAATTATCAGAAAGCTTTAGAGTTTAATCCAGGAGATGCAGAAGTTCATAAAAAGTTGGCGGAAGTTTATGTTTTGCAAGGAGAATTTGAAAAGGCGATCGCCTCTTGTAATGTCGCTCTTCAATTTCAACCCACTTTTGCTCCTGCTTACTTGACAATGGGCAATGCCCTGCACAGTCAAGACAAACTGGAAATGGCAATTCAAGCTTACTTGCAAGCTTTAAAAATTCAGCCGGAATTTGCCGAAGCTAGCGCGAATCTCGGCAGTATGTATTACAAGTTAGGGCAATTGGAAGAGGCTGCCAGTTATTACCAAAAAGCTCTGGTAATTAATCCTCAATTGTCTTCGGTAAATATGATGCTGGGCAGCGTTTTGCAGCAGCAAGGAAACTTAGATGCAGCAATTAGTTGCTATCAAAAAGTGCTGCATCTGCAACCGGGAGATGCCAGCGCTGCTGAGAAATTAGCGAGTTTAATCGCACAAAAAGAGCGGCAAACTACTGACAGCAACTTTATCGAATTAGAAACAGAATCAGGGGAATCGCAACCAGTATCTGTCAACAAAGATGAAGGCTACGGCTTGCAGCCTTCGAGTATCAATTTGCCGGCAGCGCCCACCACTCAGACTTTAAATACTCCGTTTACCAACCCCGCTGAACTTTCCGAAGAAGTTACCTCGCTCAATGTTCCAGATAGCGGACAAGTTGCCAATTTTCAAGAAGTAGAACCGTACAATAAACTCGCAGAAAACTTTTTAGTTCAAGGTAAAATTAAAGAGGCGATCGCAGCTTGTCAGCAAGCGCTAAAAATTCGACCGGATTTCATCTACGCTTACGTCACTTTAGGCAATGCCTTGCAAGCAGGAGGCAAAACTGAAGCTGCAATTCGATCGTATTCTCAAGCCCTAGTATTGCAGCCAAATTTTGCGGAAGTGCGCGCCAATATCGGCAGTATGTATTTCAAAATGGGGCGTTTGGAAGAAGCGATCGCCCATTACCAGCAAGCCATCGCCCTGAGTCCCGATTTAGCGGGAGCTCACTGGAATTTAGGGAAAGTATATCACCAACACGGCAACATCGAAGCAGCGATCGCCTGTTTTAAAAGAACATCCGAACTCAACCCGCAGCTAGTCGGTGCAGACTTCCACTTTAACTTAGGTAATCGACTTTTGGGCCAAGGAAAGCGCGACGAAGCCATCGAATGCTACGAAAAAGCGCTCGCCATTAAACCGGATTGGGCCGAAGCTTACGGTAACATCGGCAGCGCGCGATCGCAACAAGGAAATCTCGACGCCGCCATCGCTTACTATCAGAAAGCTGTAGCTTTAAAGCCACATTTAGAAGTTTTGCACTTCAATATAGCCAACTCTTTTTTACAGCAAAACAAGTACGATGAAGCGATTACTAATTATCAAAACACTCTGAAAGTTAAGCCCGACTGGCCGGAAGTTCACGCTAACCTCGGCAATTGTTTTTCCATGCAGGGGCGGCTGGAAGAAGCTGTAGCCAGCTATCAGCAAGCTTTGGCATTAAAACCGAATTGGGCAGAGGTTTACTGCCGGATGGGACACATTCAAAAACAAGATAAGCCGTTGGAGGCGATCGCCCATTTTGAAAAGGCGATCGAATGCAACCCCAAATTTAGCGAAGCCTACCAACAACTGTGCGACTTGCTAAGCCATTCCACCAACCTCGCCGGAGCCCGCAGCGTAGCCGACAAATACTGCGAAAACTGCGGCGATGTCGCCCCAGTCATGTCAGCTACAGCCTACGTCTTTTCCTACCTGCAATCAGGTGTCAGCAAACAGGCAATTCAGAAACTCGAAGAAATCGAAAAACTCTGCTACGAAAAGGTCGAAACCTTTAGCGGGATCGAACTAAAACTGCTCTACGAAATCTTCCTGTTTGCAGTTTCTCACCTGCGAGACAACCGCGAAAAGAATGCCAGTTTCTACAGACTCATTGCCAAAGAATACTACCAAAAAGCCGTTCCTAAGCGCCAGGAAATTAACAGAAGCAACCTAGCCAAGTACCAAACAAAAGAACAGCGTCCTTTAAAAATCGGCTTCCTTTCCAAACACTTTCGCCGCCACTCAGTAGGCTGGTGCAGCGAAGCTTTAATTCGCGAATTAAGCCACATCACCCCCCACGTTCACCTTTACGTCACCGGGAAACTCCACCGAGATGAGGTTACGCAGCGGTTTGAAGACATGGCGGGCAAGTTTTACTGGCCTAAAAAATATCCAAACGGCTTTGCTGATGGCGGTGAAATCTTCGCCGAAGTAGCGCAAGACAACTTGGATGTTTTGATAGACTTAGACTCGATGACAGTCCCAACAAATGTCGAAGTGCTGTATCAATATCCTGCGGGAATTTGCGTTTCTTGGCTGGGATTCGACGCACCCTACATTTCAGATAATCACTACTTTCTGTGCGACGAACACACTCACCCCCCTGGTGTTGAAAAAAATTACTTAGAACAGTTAGTAAGATTGCCTGGTGGTTCGGTAGCAATTGGCGCACTGCAAAGCATTCCTGTGAATCGAGAGGCGATTAGAAATGCTCTCGGAATTGGCTTAGATCAAATGACTTATCTGTGCGTTGCGCCAGGGAGAAAAACCAATCCAGAAATGGTACGAGCTCAAGTTACAATTCTGAAGGAAGTACCAGATAGTGTGTTAATCCGCAAAGGTCAAGGCGACCCCGATGTTATTCACAGCACTTACCGCCAAGAATGCGAAATTCAGGGAGTAGATTTTGCTCGGATTAAGTTTATAGGGCAAACCAGAAGTGAGGAAGAACACCGCGCTATTTATTATGTAGCCGACGTGCTTTTAGATTCCTATCCTTACAACGGCGGGACTCATAATTTAGAGGCTTTGTGGGCGAATTTGCCAGTGGTAACTCGATCCGGCGACCAATATCTTTCGCGGATGGGTTACGCTTTTCTGAAAAGTGCAAATCTTGATGTTGGTGCGGCGTGGAGTTGGGAGGAATACACGCAGTGGGGAGTTGAGTTTGGCCGCGATGCTGGTTTGAGAAATAGGGTGAAAGAGCATTTAGTAAAATCTAAGCAGCCAGAACATCTTGCACCTTTGTGGAATCCTAAAAAGTTGGCTGAGGATATGTATGGGGTGTTTCAAAAACTGTTAGCTAAATAGGGGGGGAATTGGGAATTGGGCATCGGGCATCGGGCATCGGCCAAACAGGGCATTGCGAATTGCTGCTATGGCAATCCCTCATCAGTGTGTGAACTCCCTTCTTTCTCCCTTCTCTTCCTCTGTGCCCTCTGTGCCCTCTGCGGTTCCATAAAAAAAGAGAGATCAGGTAGAGAAACGTGGTTTTTGGATATTTGTACGCTACTCACCGTAAAGTTTTGTAAAAAAATCCGTGAAAATGCGTAAAAATTCTGCGCCGAGTCTGATTAATACATAGCTGATTCATAGTACCGCGATCGCACTAACTTTATGCCAGTTAGGGCGATCGCTTTTTTAGTAATACCAGTTTCAAACAAGAATGCAACTGCAGACAAGCTCCCAACCAGCAGCTTCATCAGTAATTCCCAAATCTAAAATCTAAAATAACCTGACTACTCACTAATCACTAATAGCGACTCGATCGCGCCCGCCAGACTTAGCTCGATACAGTGCCTTATCCGCAGCTTCAATCAACATTTTTGGGGAATTTTGACTTTGCGAAACGACCGCAACTCCCAAGCTGAGAGTCACAGAATCACTGACAACAGACTTGATGTGGGGAATTGCCAAGGCTTTGACGCTGCTGCGGATTCCCTCAGCAACAGCCTGTGCAGCCACGATATCCGTATTTGGCAAAATTACCGCAAATTCCTCGCCGCCGTACCTAGCAGCCAAATAGAGGCGTTCTGCGGGTGCGTTCGTGCAAGCCTCCCCGATCGCCCGCGCCACTTGCTGCAAACAAGCATCCCCGGCTTGATGGCCGTAATTGTCGTTGTAAAGTTTAAAACAGTCAATGTCGCACAGAATCAAAGATAGCGGTTCCGAAGAGCTCGACTGTTCCCATTCTCGATTGATCACCTCGTCAAAACGGCGGCGGTTAGCTAGTTGAGTCAGACTGTCCAAATTCGCCAACCCGTCCAACCGCTGGTTGGCTGCAGCTAGCTGCTGGTAAAGTAAAGATTGTTCGATCGCGATCGCCACTTGAGTCCCCAACTGACTCAGCAAATCCACATCAAACTGCTGCCACTGGCGGGGTGCCGAACAGTGGTGGGCAATCAGCAAACCCCACAACTTCGGCACTTGACAAGAACCGTTACCTTCCCTCGGTTCTATTCCCTGCTGGACAATGGGCACTACCAAATTTGCCTTCACCTGACAAGTCTCCAAAAAATTCAGGTGACACTCAGTCAAATTAGAAGCATGAATATTCTCTATGGCGCGAATGCGACCCTTTAAATACTGTCCGATGTAAGTATTGGCAAAACAGCAATCCTCAATTCCCATCCCCTTGAGTGGCATCCATCCTTCTGCAACCGACTCCACCACCACATCTCCGTTCCAGTCGGGCCGGAAGCGGAAAACCAGCACGCGATCTGTTACCAAAAACTCCCGCACTTCCGCTACTGTAGTGTTGAGAATATCTTGGAGATCCAGAGAAGAACGGATGCGCGATTGAATCTGTCCGATCAAACGTTCCCGTTCTATTTGTTGCCGCAGCGCGACTTGGGCTTGCTTACTTTCAGTAATGTCCCGACCTTCCGGCAGCAACAATACTATTTTGCCAGTTTCATCCGCGACCGGTTTGAGAGAAAAATCAACAGTTGCCGTCCGATTTACACCTTGAACTTCCACTTCATAGCGGACAAATTCACCTTTTGCCGAGCGAGAAATCGCCTCTTGCAACTGTTCCTGAACTTCCTGAGAATCTCCCCACCAAGGCAACAGCCAAAACGGTTTATTTGCAACATCCCGTAGCTTAATTCCCGCAAAATCCAGAGAAGTTTGGTTAGCTTCCAGCAGAGTGCCGTCGGGTTTCAATAAGCTCACAAATTGGAAAGAAGAATCAAAAATTGCCCGAAAGCGCCTTTGAGAATCTCCCAACATTGCCGTCACCTTTTCGCGAGAGGTAATATCGCGGAAGCGCCACACCCTGCCAATAATATTTTGTCCGACTCTAATTGGCTGCGTGTAGCGCTCAAAAGTGCGACCGTCTTTAAATTCTAGAATATCGCAACCTTCCGACTCCGCATCGCTATAAAATTCTTTAACTCTCTGCAAAAAAGCTCTCGGATCTTTAACTTGCTTAGTGAGAAATGCCAGCCGCACCGTTCTATCCATTGAGTTTCTAACTTCTTCATAAATTCCCCACATTTGAACTAACTTTTCGTTATAACTAATCATTTCTCCGGTGGTAGTAACGGCGAGAATGCCGTCTGCCGTTGCTTCTAAGGTAGCGTGCAGCAGAGACCGCGATCGCTCTAATTCTGCTGCGGTCAATTTGCGTTCCGTGAGGTCTCGGACTGCTTTCACCTGTACTAAACGACCTTCCCAAAATACGAATTTGCTGCGAACGTCAGCAGGAAAAGCAGTTCCATCTCGCTTGAGAAAAATAGTTTCACAGACTGTATTGCTGGCTGCAGAAATCATTTGCGACGCCTGTTTGTATGATTTCGGCGACAGTAGTTCCAGCAAGCTCATTCCCACCATTTCCGCAGGTTCGTAACCGAAAAGTTCCGCAAAAGTGCTGCTGACGCTCAAAATTGTGTCGCGGTCAGCCACGGCAACTGCTTCAAAATAAGCTTCGCATTCGAGCAAGCGATCTGCTGAGTGGCTGCTGCCATTTTCGCCCCCAGAATAGCGGTTGTTAATTAACTGTTGCAATTGCGTATTTGCCGAGTACAAAGCGGTCATGGCTTGCCTGTACATAGCAGTACGTTTTTCGACTTTTTGTGCGAGGCGATCGCGATATTCTCGCAGTTCTTTTTCGACTCTAATTAAATCAGTAATATCTACTGCAAACACGATTACACCAGCGACTTTACCTGTTTCATCGCGGTAAGGTATTTTATCTGTCCGCACCCAGCATTTTTGACCCGAAACTGTTGGTAGCAGTTCGACTTGCCCCTGCTTGGGAACGCCGGAATTGATTACTTCCAAATCTTCTAAATAATATTGCTCTGCTTCGTCTGGATAGATTTCATAAAAAGATTTACCTTCTAATTGAGCTGCGGGCAAACCTCTCGATGCAGCGGCGGCTTGATTAATTCGCAGCAGGCGACTTTCGGTATCTTTGAGCCAAATCATCGCCGGCACGGAATCAAAAATAATTTGCTGTTCTTGTTGCTGCAGGCGTAGTTCGGCTTCTGCTTCTTTTCTTTTTATTATTTCTTTTTGCAGTTTTTGGTTAGCTTTTTTGAGTTCAGCAGTGCGTCTTTCTACTCTTTCTTCGAGTTGATCGTAGTATTGGGTCAGCAAGTTTTGCTGCTGTTCGTGTCGCAGTGCTTCTAATTTTAACTTTTCGCTAGCTGACAAACTTGAGGATACAAAATCTGCTAATATTTGCGTAAATTCGTGTTCTTCTTCCGTCCAATCACCGTCGGAACCCTGGCGTTCAACGCTGACTATTCCCGCCATTTTACCTGCTAGCACAATCGGTACGTTTAACAGGGAAGTCGTGCCCCGATCGAGCAAATAAAGACCGACCAGTTCTCGCGTTCTGGGGTCATTTTCTGCGGCCACTGTTGCGATCGCACTTGCCGATTTTAAAGCTTGAAAATATGCCGGACAGTCGGCTGATGTGATGATTATTTGTACAGAATGGAGTTTAGTATTTTGTTCGTAAAGGTCGATGCAGTGAAGCTGCGTTTTATCTTCGCCATACAGCCAAATACTGGCTCGATCGCAGTTGACAATACTAACAGCGGTTTCTGTTACTTCGCGGATGAAGTCTTCTATATTGTGGCGTTGTTTAAGTTGACTTTTGGCTAATTTTGCGATCGCTAAAGTTGGACTGCGCCAATTTCCTCTCTGGTTGGGCGACGTGGGCGACTCCGAAGCAGCCTTAATTTCTTCGCAAACTAACAGTATAGCCGGCCGTTGGAAATTCGCAATTGAGCGACCATTAGTATTTTCCTCTATTTTCCAATCTACCGCCGGCATTGGGCGCGCGGTTGCTTTTACCCTCATAATCCTGCCGTCTTTGCAAGTCAAGCAGCCTTCCCAACAGGCAATTTTTGGAGTTGGCGTACCGTTTTCCGGCTGGGCCAATCCGGCAAATTCTGCCTGCATTTTGCCTTGCTCTTGGCAATAAAATATGTTAAAGATTGAATGACAAATTAATTCCTGCGATTTGTAGGCAAGGCGAGACGCGCCGAATTGATTGAGCGAAAAAACTCTTCCCAAAGCGTCGAGAACGAAGTAAATGCCCGGAAAATTCTCGTAGAGAGTTCCATACCAATCTTGTTCGACTTGTTGGCTGCACGAAAGTTTGGCTGTCGCGAACTCGCCGTCCGTGTCGAGCAACTGAGAATAGTTGGTTTCGGGGCTGCTTGAATGACTTTTTTTAGCAAACACTTTTAGCTTAACTCGACTGTAATTAATTTTACTTTCTGGAATTTAACTTTTTTGTGAAACTAAATTAAACCTGTTGTTTGAAAAAAGTTACAACTTGTAACAAAAATACCACTTGTCCAGCACCCTGATTTTCGCTTCCCAATGCAACCACTGTGTTTGTTTGTAGCTGGTACACGGTCGGCCGACGATATTTCCCGCTAGTTGCAATGCCAGCAGGTTTAGCTGCAATTACCCGGTCTGTACTTTTAGCATCCTAGACAATAAAAAAAACCGGCAATCACTGATTTTAAGTATATACGATAACACTCAAATACCTAGTATTGGGACTGACCTACTTCGGATTCGGTTTGGGATATTGGCCGGGGCTGCGGATGAACCGGGCGGCGGTTGCAATTATCGGGTGAGATGAGTGCGGTGGCTTTGGGGATACTCGACAGGAAAACTGCTTGGGAGGCGATCGACCCCAGTACGATCGTTTTTTTGCTGGGAATGACGATCGTGAATCTAATTAATTAGACTGTTTAATAAATATTTATAATACTTAAGTTAAGTAAATCTTATAATGCACAATCGGCCACGAGCTTTAGTCCTATAGTTTATACTTAATCTTGTGCAGCAAACGCTAAGGAGGTAAGAAAAAGTGAGTATCCAACCCGCTGCGAAACCCAGACTTAATTCTGCGTTCAAACAACTGATGTCCTTACACTGGGTAATGTCAGCTTGCTATTTAGTGCTGTTTATTACCGGTACGTTTATGGCTCAATTGCCGAGAGAATTGTTTATTCGAGGCCCCCTGTACGATTTTCACAAATCCGTAGCCGTGCTGACAATGGCTTTGCTGACTTGGCGGATTTTAACTCTCCTCCGGGTATGGTGGAAAAAATATACGAAACGCCTGCCAAAGTTTACAAAGGAATGGTACAAAAATTTTGCTCTGCACGCAAGTTTGTACGTTTTTATGTGGCTAGTTCCGGTTAGTGGTTTCTTTTTTTCTAACTCTTTCAAAAGTAACAATGTGAAATTTTTCGGCATTGTTTTGCCGGATGTGTTTCCGCAGAATTCCGCAATGGTTGATCTGGGAAGGAGTTTGCATTTTTGGCTGGCGTACACATTTTTAGCGTTCGTACTTTTGCATATTTTAGAGCAGAAGAAAGTTGTGAGAGCTAATTGGCGTAGGTTGACAAATTTTGTTAGCACTAAGTTCCCAAAGTCTCAAAAGGTGGGATAAATTTGCGATGGGGTACTATAGCCTTTCGAGATCTCATAGGAGGTACTCATGGGCATAGGGCATAGGGCATAGGGCATAGGGCATAGGGCATAGGGCATAGGGCATAGGGCATAGGG